>CAYSYD010000066.1:0-13133 GCA_964435145.1 uncultured Akkermansia sp. | reverse complement strand
GCCTGAAAGAGAATATCACTTTTCTCCTCCCTGCGAAACTTTGGGACACATGTGAAATTCGTGCCTTGCTTGCAAACTTTGAGCTTGAATCCTCCGACCATTAGAGTACAATAATCGCGTTATGCTAGATATCCGTGTTATCAGGGAAAATCCTGAATATGTGAAGGAGCGCGTCCGCTTGCGTGGCGGAGATCACTGGATGCTTGTGGATAAGGTGCTGGAGTGTGATGTGAAGCGCCGCAGTGCGGAGACGGAGAAGCAGGCTCTTTCTCAGGAGCGTAACAGCTCTTCTAAACTCATTGGCCAGATGATGAAGGAAGGCCGCCGCGAGGAGACTGCGGTGCTGAAAAAACGCATGGGCGAGGTGGGCGAGCGTATTAAAGAGCTGGATGCTGCTGCAACGGCCGCTGCCGAGGAGCAGGAGGCTCTGCTGCTTTCTATTCCCAATATGCCGCACGATGCTGCTCCCATTGGCTCCGATGAAACGGCCAACCCGGAGCTGCGCCAGTGGGGGTGCAAGCCGGAAATCGAGGCTCCTAAGGACCATGTGGAATTGGGTACGGCCCTCGGATTGCTGAATTTTGAGGATTCTGCACGTATTTCCGGTTCCGGTTTTATCGTCTATCGTGGGGCCGGTGCCCGCTTGGAGCGTGCGCTTATTAATTTCCTGCTGGATACGCAAACTCGTGAGAACGGATATGAGGAGGTGGGGGTACCCTTTATTGTGAAGCGTGAGTGTATGTACGGCACGGGGCAGCTTCCTAAGTTTGAGGAGGATATGTATGGCTTGGAGGAGAATAATATGTTTCTTGTGCCCACGGCAGAGGTGCCTGTAACGAATCTTTGCCGCGACCAAATCCTCCGCGAGGCTGATTTGCCCATCAAGATGACGGCACACACGCCTTGCTTCCGCCGGGAGGCCGGCTCCGCAGGACGAGAGAATAAGGGGATGATTCGTGTTCACCAGTTTGATAAGGTGGAATTGGTGGAGATTTGCCGCCCGGAAGATGGGTTTGCCGAGTTGGAAAAGCTCACCGGCCATGCCGAGAGTATTTTGCAGAAACTTGGGCTGCATTACCGTGTGATTGAGCTTTGCACGGGAGATGTGGGCTTCTCCTCTGCTAAGACGTATGATATTGAGGTTTGGGCTCCGGGGCAGGGGAAATATCTGGAGGTGTCCAGCTGCTCCTGCTTTACGGATTATCAGGCTCGCCGCATGAAGCTGCGCTATAAGGATGCAGAGGGTAAGATTCGTGTGCCTTACACGCTCAATGGTTCCGGCACGGCGCTGCCTCGCCTTTATGTAGCCCTGCTGGAGCAGTGCCAGCAGCCGGATGGCAGCATACGGATTCCTGCTGCGCTGGTGCCTTATTTTGGTGCGGAAAGCATTACTCGCTAGTTTTTGCTTTTTGTAGTAGGTAGATTCACTCCTCCCAATTCTGTACGCTTATGCTTGATTTTATTGCCGCTATGGGGCCGATGTTCTGGTTCGTCATGTTCTTTGCCGTTCTGGCTTTGGCCGTGGTGGCGGAGCGCCTGTTTTATTTCCACCGCATCAGCATTAACTCCGGCGATTTCCTGCGCGGGCTTTCCGCTCTCTTGCGCTCCGGGCAATACGATGAGTGTTTGCACGAGGCTCGCCAGCTGCCCGGCCCCATGGCTCGTGTAGTGGAGGCTGTGTTGAGCCGCCCGCGCCTGCAACGTGGCGAGCTTCGAGAGATTGCTTTGGAAGCATCTGAGGTGGAGGTGTATCGCATTGAGCGCAATGTGCGTACATTGCAGGTATGTGCAACGGTGATGCCTTTGCTCGGTGTGCTGGGTACCATGTTGGAGCTGGTGAGCTTCTACGAGCAACCCGGTATTACGGATGGCGCCGCAGCACCCCCTGCTGTTGTAGCCACGCTTCAGCAAGCGTTGATGCTCTCTGCTTTTGGTATAGCTTTGGCCATTCCTGCATACCTGTTTTACATGTTCTTGGCATCCCGCGCCCGCAAGCTGATTAACAGTGTGGAGCGTGCCGGGCTGGAATGTGTGCATATTATTTGCGATGCTCGCGATGCTGCGGAGGAGCAGAAGGCGGAATCCGTGCCGCATCGTAAATGTTGCAGCTGCGATTGTGCGGATGGTGCTTCCCCTGCGGAGGCGGCTCAGGCCTAATCATTTTTAGATATTATTCCTTATTATGCGCCGGGTTCGTTCCACACTCAGAGATGGCGGGGCTCCCATCCTCCTTATTGCCGGGGTGAATTTATTTCTCGTGCTGTGCTTGTGTGTGCTGCTGACCAATCATCTTGTGCCGCGCTATGGAGTGACGGTGCGTCCGGCGGAATCCCATTTCGTGATGGATGGGTACGACCGCAGCTTAGTTCACATCGTATCAGTAGCTCCGGGGGATGAGCCCCGCATTTATGTAGGCTCTGAGCTTCTTCCCGGGGGGATCTCTGCTTTCCGGCAGCAGTTGGATGCGTGGAAAAAACAGGCCAAGAATCCTTCTAAGGTGTCGGTGGTACTCGTGGTGGATGAGGCTGTTTCTGTCGGTGCTGTCCAGCGGCTTACGGATATGGTTCTTTGCTGTGGTTTTGTATGCAGTTATTCCGCTGTACCCGCCCTTAACTGATGAAGAATAAAGAACAGAGCCTGCTGTACCACACCATGCACAGCCGTCCTATGCCGGGATGTCTGCCTTTGTTTTTCTGCATGGCATTAGTGTTTATTGGTGTATGTTTCTGGTTCGCTCCTGTTCGTTTGCCGGAGGTGTTGCGTCCTTCCGGGCAGGGAAAAGTGTACGACCGTAAGGATGATTTTACGGAATTTCTCATTCGTCGCCGTAGTCCGCTGCCTTTGCAGTTGCCACAGGCTATCAACCCTGATGCGCAGGAGGATGCGGAGGCTGTGGCCATACCTATCCTTCGTTCGGTGGAGTTGCAGGCAGCCCCTGCGCAGGCTATGTTCGGGGCTCCGGCTTCGGTGGTGTTGGATGCGGACGAGTTATTGGCCATGCCCCCGGAGGAGGAGCCGAAGTCCGTTCTTGGAGAGGAGGTGCAGCCATGATAGAGGATTTGCCGCCGTCTCAATTCTTTGCTTTTGTGGTGGCCTTTGGTGTATTCCTGTTATTACTGGCCTTCATACCGGTGCGCTTGGCGGCATTGTGCCGCGAGATTCACCGCAATCGTACCCACTTATCTTGCCGCATCTGCGGGTTCCGTTTCCTTCGCCGTGGGGAGGATGCCTGCTGCCCCCATTGCGGTGCCCGTAACCGTTGATTTTACCCTTATAAAACATGTCCGAAAATACGATGAAAGTGATAGATGGCGGTGTTACCGCAGCGAAAGGTTTTGTAGCGAATGCCATTAGTTGCGGCATTAAGAAACCGGAAGCCACCCGTTTGGATTTGGCCTTGATTTATTCCGAATTCCCCACTACATCTGCCGGTACTTTTACCACAAACCGTGTGCGTGCGGCCTGTGTTCGCGTGAGTCAGAGCCATTTACGCCGGGGGAATGTGCGCGCCATTATTGCGAATAGTGGTAATGCTAATGCCTGCACAGGTGCCGGAGGTGTGGCTGTTGCTCGCAAAGAATGCAGCATTGTGGCTCGCCGGCTGGGGCTTAAAGCAAGTGAGGTGGCAGTGTGTTCCACCGGGGTGATTGGCTTGCCGATGCCTATGATGCGTATCGAACCGCGCTTACCGGAGCTTTGCGCTGACCTTTCTGCCGCTAAAGGGCACGATGTAGCTTCTGCCATTATTACCAGCGATACTCGGGAAAAGGAAGTTTCCGTGGAGGTGTGCATTCAGGGCAAGCCGGTACGTATCGGCTCTTGCTGCAAGGGTGCCGGTATGATTTCTCCCTGCATGGCTACGATGATTTGCCTCGTCTGCACCGATGCCGGAATTGCTCGCGAGCATTTGGATGCTATTGTACACCACGGGGTGGAACATTCTTTTAACCGCATTACTATTGATGGGGATATGAGTACCAACGATACTTGCCTCGTAATGGCTAATGGTGCTTCCGGCGTGGAGCTGGCTCCCGGGACTCCAGGTTGGGAGGATTTCGTAGCGGCTCTCAACTATGTGCTTTTGGAGCAGGCTAAGCGCATTGTGCAGGATGGTGAGCGCGTAACCAAGTTTGTGACGGTGCGAGTGGTGGGGGCTCCCACTCCTGCGGAAGCTCGCAAGGTGGCAGAGGGTGTGGCTAAATCCAATTTGGTGAAGAGTTCTTGGAATGGAGGTGATCCCAACTGGGGGCGTATTATTCATGCCGTAGGATATTCCGGCTCGCGCGTGCGAGAGGAGAAAATCGACATCGATATAGCCGGTTTGCCTGCTTGCCGCGGCGGAGAGCAGACGGATACCCCCAGTGATGATTTGCGTGCGCTGGTGCAGGCGCGAGAATTCGAAGTCCTGATTAACCTGAATATGGGAGAGGATGAATATGTGATTTACACCACAGACCTCTCGCCCGAATATGTGGATTTTAACCGTTCCGAGTATGCCTACTGGAATCAGGCTAAGCGTGATGGTTTAACCCGCTGAGAAAGAAAACACCGATGGTGCGCTGCCGATTTGCAGGCTTGTTACTGGCTTTGCTTTTGCCGCTGGCTGCGGAAGCGTACGAGGCGGAGGATTTCCGGGCTCCCCGGCGGGGAAGACCTGCTACTACCAAAGCGAGAAACCCGCATAAGGCAGCCATCCTTAAACGCAAGGAATTGCGGGATATGGGGGTGCGCAACGTGAGGGTTGCCACCCCCGGAGATTGGCCTACACGTGTGCCTGTGCCGAAGGAGACGGCTTTGCAGACGGTTCCCCCACAGCCGGGGGTAAAGGAGAATCTCTACATGACGAATAACTACGTCTTTCTTTCTCCCGTGAAGCTGGATGAAAACGCCCAGAATACCATTGGTCGCTTGTTCGAATGTGCTTTTGCGGCAAACCGCGCTATTGCGGAGGTGCTGCCGGTACCTCGTGCTTCGGATGACCGCTCGGAGAAGAAGTTTATCGTACGCTTAGCACCCACAAAAGAACAGTACGAGGCACTGGGAGGACCGGAACGCTCTTCCGGAGTCTTTCGTTTTCAAATCACCCGCCCCTTCAACAGCGGTCCATTGGAGGAAAAAGAGATTGTGGCGGATGAGGTGTTTGTGCCGCACGAATCTCTGGGATTGGACCGGCATGGCAAGGTGCTGCGCAACGATATCGATACCCACACACTGGTACATGAGCTGACTCACCAATGTTTTGCCCGCAACGGCCTTCCGATATGGGCTTATGAGGGCTGGGCGGAATATGTGGGCTATGTGCCCTACGTGGGAGAGGATTTGGATTTTAACCGCTGTTTTTCCCTCATCCTGCACCATGCGCGCAAGCGGGCTGATTATGGGTTGCTGTCTTTTCCCTTCTCTTTGGAGGATTTCTTCTCCATGTCGCAAGAGGAGATGTACGGGTATATGGAGCAGCGGCAGGATACTTATATGCTGGCCACAATGTCCGTGGCCTTCTTTGTTCATTTGGATGGCAAGAAAGGAGTGAATGCAATGAAGGCGTACATGCAAGCTCTTCTGGAGGGGGAATCCCCGGCAGAGGCCGCCCGGGAGTTGATTAAGCCGCACCGCTCTGCCAAGCAGCTCCAAAAGGATTTTATCCGAGCATGGAAACGGAAGAAAGTGGAGGTACACTTTGTGGAACCGCGCAACTGAGCCTCCTTTTATGGCTGGTAATCAATCCTTACAGGCACTTCTTCCACCTTGAGCCCGGCTGCTGTTAGCGTATCCATAACTTCCACAAACCGAGCCATGGAGGCGCCCCCTGCCGCTGCTACCTGAATGGTGGCTCCCGGGCGTTGTTGTACAGCCTGTTGCACTGCGACCACAAGCTCTTGAGGCGAAATCCTTTGTCCGTTGAAGGCCAGAGAATCATCCGCACCCAGTTCCAGCAGCAGGTCTTGGTTGTCTCCTTGTTCTCCGGTCAGATGTCGGGTCTGGGGAATTTCCAATGTCAGAACATTGATTTGGCGCTTAAATTCTGTGTGGACGATGAAGAAGATGAGCAAAATCGTCAGAATATCCAGCATGGGCACGATGGGAATGCCCTGAGAGGTGTATTTCCGTGTGTAAATCCTCATGGCGATGGGGGGATTAGCTCTGTTTACTGCGAGCCAGTAATTGCGTGAAGAAAAGATTGATGCGGCTGGCATTACGCTCTAATCTGCGCTCGAAACATACGAGGGCAATGGTGCCGGGAACCGCAATGGCCAGCCCGAAAATAGTCGTGTAAAGAGCCTTTGAAATCCCGATGGAAATTCCGCTCTCCGCACCCGGAGTGCCGAATACTCCAAAAATATCCACCAGCCCCCAAGCCGTGCCCAGAATACCCAGCATGGGGGCAATGTTCGTGATAATGCTGATGGTGGAGAGCCCGGCGCGGCATGAATCCACGTAGCGCCCGAGGCGGGCTTCCACTTGTTGTTCTAAGTGGGAATCCTCCCTGTGTTGCAGGATGAAGGCGGCCGTGCCGGATAATTCATCTTGGGAGTTGCGGCAGTATTGCAGCAGTGCGGTATCTCCTCCTGCTGCGGCTTTTTCCAGCCGGGTGATGCCGTGCCATTTGGCTCCGAATAGCAGGTGGTACAAAATGGTAGCAAACATGATGACGGAGCATGCCAAAAGCGGATAGCCGAAGGGGTGGCAGGCCTGGAAGAATTGGTCGATGGTGTTTATCATGGCGGTGTGGGGGTTAGTCGAAGTTGAATTCAAAGATGAGTTCCATAAGTTCTCCCACTATCTCTTGCTGAACAGCCGGGGGCATGGGAGGAAGCTCTGCTTGGCGAATGGCGTTGAATGTGAATGATTGCTGGCTGATGCTGGCACCTCTTCGGTGCTGCAACTGCATGTTTACCAGCCGCCCTTTGCGGTTAATGCGAAGACTAATGTTAATCTTTCCGGGAATAATATCGCCCCGATGCTGATCACATGCAACATACCAATGCCGAGCAATACTGCGGTAGATGAGAGCTTCGTACTGTCCTCTGGGGGTGGCACTCACATTCAGAGCTGCACCGCGACCAAGTACAAATTTGCCGCTGCTTCGGGTGCGGCGTTCCGTGGTTCGGAATCCCTGTGCTTCTGCACCTTGTGCAAGGCTTGGATCATAGAGTACAGCACGTTGGGCTGCCTTTTGCCCTTGGGTGGGAGCTTGTGTTTTCGGCTCGGAGAAGTCCTCTCCGAGCCGAGCCGCTTGGCTTTCCTTATCTGCTGTATGTGGGTTGGCGTTTAGCGGACGCAGGTGGCCCGATTGGTGCAAAACTGCGGCATTTAGGGTGAGGCTTCCTTCTGCTTGCCAATCCTGTGCAGCATCTCCTTCCGTATCCGGCGTGTGCGGGGCGCCTGTTGCTATGCCCTTAGGCGGAGTCCCCTCTTGAGCGCTGCTGAGCGTTTGCGCCGTGTCCGGGGAAGCCGGGGAAGAATGGGGCTCTTTTACTCCCTCGTGTTCCAGGGGACCATCTTGGCGTTCTTGGTCGAACGTGACGAGTTCCTCTTTTTCTTCGCCCTCCTGAGTAGGCTGTTCCTTATCGTCCTCGTTGCGATAAGCGTGCGAATCGCCGGAGGCTCGTGTAGTACGGGCTCCTACATAATCGCTTTTATCCGGGAGGGCTTGGGGAGTGTCTGCACTTGTTTTAGCAAAGGGCGCTTGCCGGGGGGGCTGTTCCTGTTTTGGGGGCGGAACGTCCTGCCGTTGGGGGGAGGAAACAGGACGTATTACCTGCACATGGCGCATTTTCGCCGCTTGGGGAACTGGGCCTGCGCCTGCTTTATTCTGCCTTGCGGAATGGGGATTGAGAGAGAGTATGCCGGAGAGCCAGAGCAGGGCGCATCCATGTAGCAGCAGGGAAAATACCATGCATACTAGCATGGCTCCTGCCGTATGTGTGCGCTGCGCCTTCACTTGCATTATAAAAGCTCAATTCTTCTTTATAGGCAAGCTCCCTTTATGTCACCCCTGCGCCATTGTCCTTCTTTTCCGGAGTAAAAGATTAATTTTTGAAACATTCTTGAAAGCGGCTTGACGTGGCGCGAAAAATCAGGTACTATCTCCATACGGTGGAGTATTCCTCCCACAATTTTTAATCTCACACGAATTAACATATGTCTGATACAGCAACAAATAAGGCAGCGGCCTGCACTCCGGAGGAGTGGCAGGGGTTTGTGCCGGGTTCCTGGACGGAGTCCATCGATGTGCGTGATTTCATTCAGAAAAACTACACCCCGTATACCGGAGAAGGCGATTTCCTGGCCGGACCTTCCGCCCGTACCACCCGGCTGTGGGATAAAGTGAAGGTGCTTCTCAAGGATGAAATTGATGCCGGTGGCGTTCTGGCTGCGGATGAGAAGGTTGTTTCTACGATTATTTCCCACGGCCCGGGCTATATTGATAAGGATTTGGAGAGCATTGTCGGTTTGCAGACGGATGCGCCCCTCAAGCGCGCGATGATGCCCTTCGGCGGCCTGCGTATGGCTCAGCATGCGCTGAGTTCCTACGGCTTTAAGATGTGCGAGGAAACTCATGATTTCTTCCGCGTGGTGCGCAAGACCCACAACGATGGTGTGTTTGATGCTTACACTTCCGGTATTCGTGCCGCTCGTTCCGCCGGTATTGTGACCGGCCTCCCGGATGCTTATGGCCGCGGCCGTATTATTGGCGATTACCGCCGCGTGGCTTTGTATGGTACTAATAAGCTGATTGCCGCACGCCGTGCGGATTTGAAAGCCCGTGAAAATGTGGTGATGACGGATGCAAACATCCGCCTGCGTGAGGAGATGAGTGAGCAAATTCGCGCTTTGGAGGAATTAGCCCAGATGGGCGAATCCTATGGGTGCGACCTTACTCGCCCCGCCGCTAATTCCCGCGAGACCGTACAGTGGACCTATCTGGGCTATCTGGCCGCCGTGAAAGAACAGAATGGTGCGGCCATGTCCTTGGGGCGCGTATCCACCTTCTTTGATATCTACTTTACCCGCGATTTGCAGAATGGTACCATTACCGAGGAGGAAATCCAGGAGTTGATGGACCATTTCGTGATGAAGCTCCGTATGGTTCGCTTCATCCGTACGCCTGAGTACAACAGCCTCTTCTCCGGCGACCCCACTTGGGTCACTGAATCCATCGGCGGTATGGGCGAGGACGGCCGCACGCTGGTAACGCGTAGCTCCTTCCGTATGTTGCAGACTCTGTACAATCTGGGGCCTGCTCCGGAGCCGAACTTAACGGTGTTGTGGTCCACCGCTTTGCCGGAAGGTTTCAAAAAATTCTGCGCCAAGGTATCCATCGAGACTTCCTCCGTGCAGTATGAGAACGATGATTTGATGCGCCCGCATTGGGGCGATGATTACGGCATTGCCTGCTGTGTATCCGCTATGCGCATTGGTAAGCAGATGCAGTTCTTCGGTGCCCGTGCTAACTTGGCTAAGTGCCTTCTCTACGCCCTCAACGGCGGTATGGACGAGGTGAAGGGTAAGCAGGTAACGCCCCCCGCTCCCCGCTACGAGGGCGAATACTTGGAGTACGATAAAGTGATGGAGCTTTTCGATAAGATGCAGGATTGGCTTGCTAAAACCTACATCGATGCGCTCAATATCATCCACTACATGCACGATAAGTACTGCTACGAGCGTATCGAAATGGCTCTGCACGACCCGGAAATTCTGCGCACCATGGCTACCGGCATTGCCGGCCTCTCCGTGGCTGCGGACTCCCTTTCTGCCATTAAGTACGCCAAGGTAAAGGCCATTCGCAACGAAGATGGTTACATTGTAGACTTTGAGACGGAGGGTGAGTTCCCTTGCTATGGCAACAATGATCCCCGGGTGGACGAGATTGCCTGCAATCTGGTAACCAACTTCATGAACAAGATTCGCAAGCTGCACACCTATCGCGATTCTCTGCCCACACAATCCGTGCTTACCATTACCTCTAACGTGGTGTATGGTAAGAAAACAGGTAACACCCCCGATGGCCGCCGTGCCGGCGAACCCTTCGCTCCGGGGGCAAACCCCATGCACGGACGCGACAAGAATGGTGCAGTAGCTTCCATGCTTTCCGTGGCTAAACTCTCCTACGATGATTCCTTGGATGGTATCTCTTACACCTTCTCCATTGTGCCCGGCGCACTGGGTAAGGATGAGTCCGAGCGCGAGACCAAACTGGTATCCTTGTTGGATGCCTACTTCGAAGCTACGGGGCACCACATTAACGTGAACGTGCTGGAACGCGAAACGCTTATGGATGCTATGGAGCATCCGGAAAAATATCCCCAGCTCACTATTCGTGTATCCGGCTATGCGGTGAATTTCATCAAGCTCACCCCCGAGCAGCAGCGTGAGGTGATTTCCCGTACTTTCCACACACGTTAAACATAGCGGTACATTGTACTTAAACACCTGCAATCCTCTTTGTTTGGGAGGATTGCAGGTTTTCTTTTCAAACTCGGGAAATTGTTAGTGTCTGCACGACTAACTTTTCTTGTAATACAAATATCTTCTTGTTAGTATGTCGGCATGGCTGATACTGCATACTTAACTCGTTTAGCATATAAAGAAAGCTCGTTTCAGGGCTGGCGCCTGACCATTATTCGAGGAGGGGAACGATTTGAACGTTATTTTTCCGATGTGCGGTGGGGCTCTTCAGCGCTTGCAGAGGCGCAGGCGCGGCAGCTGCGCAAGGCTGTGTTGTATGCCTTATCCCTCTTTCCTCGTGAACCTAAACGTGTATTCGATTATTTTCGCAGTTCACCGCATTCAAGCTCGGAAAGTTTGCCGGAAAGAAAAACGGCAATGCCGGCGAATGAAAACGTACCCGGGACTAAAATGTATTCATTCCGTGCCGGCAAAATACTACACCTAGAATTGGAACATTGGGCAGAAGAGTTAAATATCGACGTCTCTTCAGTATTGCGTTTATCTGTGTACATGTTTACTTCATGGCTGGCTGGGCAAGCTAAAAAAAAGAAAGATAGCGGGTGGGATTTGTTTGCCATGGTTCAAACTCTGGAGGAAATGGCCCTGCCACACGGACTCCCTCCTTTTGAAGAATTTGTACGGAATGTAAAGCCTTAATGAATAGGGCTCCGCAAGGCAGGTACTTATCCATGCTGTGGATGAGTGCTTGCGCGTCCGCAATGGCTTGCAGGGCGGTTTGTGTGTCCTTGGGCATGCGGGGGTAGAGGAGGCGGTATCTGCGCGCTTGGTTGCGGCATGTACGCCGCCATACGCCGCAGGAGGCGGTGCCCGTGGCTCTGCCGCCGCAGGAAGCCTTCTGCCAGTTCATGTGGCGCGGGGTGCCTACATAGGAAAAATTGGCTTCTTCCGAATACACCGCGACCAGGTAGATGTCACATGCGGCATCACGCAGGTAGTGGTATACTCCCTGCGTGGTGATGGAAACCTGCTTGTCGTAGTAGGTCTCAAAATCAATGGCAAATATCATGGCTCGTCTCTCTGGCGTAGATATTTTTCGATGCGCGGATAGATGTATTCCCAGCCTTTGCGCGTCAGCATCGTCCGCAGAACAAGCACCACGCTGCCACCGCCGCCCTCTGATATGCTGCGCTGCTGCTCCATCAGCCCCAGATGCAGGCACAAATCGGACGGGCTGTTGCGGCGTTCCCCCATGTCGCTGATAAGGTAGCCCCGGCTGCGCAGCCAGCTCAGCACTTCATCGTGAGTGATGTCGATTCCTCCATCCTGCAGACAATGTGCCAGCTCTTCCGTATTGACCAGTTCGGCATCAGGCTTCATCGTATACCTCCTCTGCGCTCAGGGGTGAAAATCCGGGGTAACGGAGTCCGGGATGCAGGATGCAGGCCTGCATTTCTCCATCTACCTTGGCCCACACCAGCCGGAAGGTGCAAACCACGTCACCAAGTGGGGTGTGGGGAATGCCGAACTCATCCCTGTTGGCCGAGATTGACAGGTGGACTCTTGGATAGTAGTTCATGCCTGTTCCTCCTTTCGTCCTCTTGCCCGGAGTTGGGTTAGGCAGGTGTCAGCAATATGTGTAAGACGTTCGTTCAGCTCCAGTATTTCCTCCTGCAGCTTCTGGCTCTGTTCCTTCTTGCCGTCCATAGCAGCACATCCGAGCTTGTAGGTCAGGTGCAGTTGTTGCAGGGTAAGCTCCCGGGCTTCCTTGGCCAGGGTGTGGATAATGATGTCGTCCGGCGCTTTGCTCGAGGCGTATAGCCCGGTTATCAGGTTCCAGCCTTTCAGGCTTTTCGCAAGATTGCAGACTTGTCGGCCGATGGCAAGCGCTTGGCGTGCATTCGTAGCAATTCGTTCGTTGTTCATGTGTGTAGGGTGGGTTGTTTTGTCTCCCTACTCATATTCCTCGTAGTATTGGTTCATTATCCGCGTAACTTTTTGTATTTGTTTCAAAATTGTCATGTTATTTCCTTGTAAAAAGTGTATTATCTGTTATGCTTATCTGCACACATCCCTCATTATGCCCAAATTACGTACCCTATCGAACAATACGCTCAATGCCCTCTCTCCCGCCGCGCTTCACAAGCTCGGTTGCCTGTTCTCTAAAATATCTCCCAACTTCCAGTTGGAGCCTCAGCCGGATTTAGAGGAATGCGCCCTCAATGAAAGACGAATGCCCCTCAACCCGGATATGAAGGAGGTTTACAAGGATTATAAGCTCGCCTTTCTGGAACAGATGGATAAGCTCAATGCCACCATCAAGGAAGATGTAGAGGTGATGCTACTGGCCCACTACCTGCACCTGGGCAGCAACAATGTCGATTATGTGGATAAGGTACAATCGCTTATGCCGTACATGAAACGCAAGACGGCCAGCGATGCCGAGTATCTGGTTCATGTGATGCTGAATTCTGGTGGTGAAAAGGCGCTGCGCAAAGCCAGCCTGATGCTGTCGTCCTCTCGCACCTATGGCTACGAATATTTTGTGGTGGATGAACAGGCATTGCCGTTCACTTGCACGCCTAAGCATGTAGCAGGGATGCTGTTCGATGATGCTTATGCCAATGAAATCCGGGAGGGCTTGCAGCAGCGTTATGGTACCAGCATTTGGGCACTGCGTCAAAAAAGTCGCGTGAATGACGGGGAGGTTAGCTGCCTGAGTT
>CAYSYD010000065.1:0-13221 GCA_964435145.1 uncultured Akkermansia sp. | reverse complement strand
CTCCGCCAGCCACTCCTCCTGCGTCCCCTCATACCCCGCCTCCTGCGCTAACTCGAATGCAGAAGCACCCCGCGGCCCCACCGGCCCCTGATTCAGCACCGCATCCACCTGCGCCAGCCCCTCCGCAGCATCCAGCGTAAACTCCCAGCTGTCATTCCCCGCCGGCTCACCAATAGGCGAAGGCAGCACCAGTACCTTACCATAAAGCACCGTAGCCCCATTAGCACGCACCTCCAACAGCCAAGTCCCATTACTCAACGGCTCAAAACCAAGCACCCCCTCCGCATACCGCACCATCTCCACACGCCTATCCAGTAAAGACAAAGCACCCGTCAGCACCACCTCCCCCGTAGCATTCTGCACCCGAACCGCCACATACCCCGCCTTATTCGCCGTAGTCCGCAAAAAAACCTCAGTCATACCCCCATCATAAACCCTCCCCCCCCACACACGCAACCCACCCGCATGGGGGAAACACACACACCAGCGCAACATAAAAATCGAAAAAGCACTTGACAATCACCTCGTACCATGCAAAACTGGAAGCCCGGTGGGCACCTTACCATTTGGCGGCTGAAAAGCCAAGTGGGAGTAGCTTGGGGGGGCAGACCCGAGGCACCTCATCGTAGAAGCGGCACCCTGTGCCGCTTTTTATTTTATCCTCATGGCAGTATGCAACCTTGCACTACTTTGGCTGATTCTTCCGCTCCCTTTGGCTCTTTCTCTCTCCAGAATCACCATAACATTGTTATATCTCACCTTTAATCTAGAAGCAACACCCTCATGTTGCTCAACCGTTCCAAGTAACAATGCAGCAGCAACATCTTTGGAAGACACACCATGCCTGAACTCCAGAGCATGCTTTGTACCGTGAGCATGGTGTCCATCGTGTCCCTTGCGGCTTTGGTGAGTCGGGCTAGAGTTACCACATTCCAACACCAAGCTGCCAAACTCAGGTCGATACAAAACAGCAGACAAATAAACCCCATCATGTAAAGCCATATCCAATGCATCAGCAAGTTGTTTTATTTGCGTATGCATCGATGCAGACGGATTCACACGAAACAGCCGCACTGCTGCCTTTGTCCGCCCCTCCCGCATACGCCCCCAGAGAAAAGACTGCTCATTACCACACCCCGGCACATGGCGGAACTGATTACAACGCCCCGCACGCACCTCATCATCAGCATCCGGCAAAACATCCTCCTCCGGCTCCACCTCCGCCACATTCAGCACCGCCAGCACCAAGCACCCCACCAGAAACCGCACCATCAAAACATCCCGCTCCATAAAATCACCTCCTCGCCACACTCCGCACATTCGCCAGAAGCACCCGGCAGCACCACCTCACCCGTAGCATTCCGAACCCGAACCGCCACATAACCCGCCTTATTCGCCGTAGTCCGCAAAAAAACCTCAGGCATCCCCCCATCATAAACCCTCCCTCCCTACACACGCAACCCACCCGCATGGGGGAAACACACACACACCAGCGTAGCATAAATATCCTCATGGTCGTATGCAGTCGTGTACAGCAATGGCTGTTATTCCAAAATAACACTTGACATCCCACATCTCCCCTGTTACGCTCACACTCGCAACAGGCCACCTAAAGCCGGGCGCCTTAACACGTAAAGGTGAAGGTCCGGGGGGTGGCCATTTTTATTCCCGCTTTTTACAAAATACAAAATAAATCTTAGGCTGCATATTCGTCTGCTTATATTTTTGCACACTAAAACAAGCCGTGTAGATTTCCCCATCAGACGCCAGAAAAACTGCGTCCAATTCCACAATTTCCGCAATTGGGTCTTCCTGCATCACCTCCACACCATTCTTCATCACCACACGATTTTTCCTACCACCCGGTCGGCGAAGCACCTCCTTAGACCTCCTCATCAACTCCGGTGTTCGCAATACCGCTTCTTCGTGAACTTCCGGGCTAACGCCATTACAAGCAGAAGCATATACCGCTTTCGGATTTAGCATTTCCTTTATATCCGAACCATGCAACACAGCGAACGGAACATCCTTCAAAGGAGTGAGTACTTCTCTCGGCAACACAGACTTGGCATAACACACAGCCGACTTCATACGAACAGTCTTATACACCTGAACTGCGGACTTCACTTGCTCGGGCAAAGCCCGCAGACCATCCCCTTGTGGGCACCCTGATACATGACCAAACTGATTGCAATGCCCCGCACGCACCCCATCATCAGAGCCCGGCAAATCACTCTCATCAGATTCATCCCCCCATGGCAGCTGCCGCCCCTCCTCCGGCTCCACCTCCGCCACATTCAGCACCGCCAGCACCAAGCACCCCACCAGAAACCGCACCATCAAAACATCCCGCTCCATAAAATCACCTCCTCGCCACACTCCGCACATTCGCCTGAAGCACACGCACCTGCCCACGCACCTGCTCCAACTCACCCAGCGCCCGATTCACCTGCCCCTGAAGCACACGGCACACCCCAACCAACTCACGCAACGCCGCCGCAGAACCATCCAAAAACCGGTTCAACCGCCCATTCTCCTCACGCAAAGAACGCACCGCAGCCGACAACTCCGCCACATCCCTCTGCCGCCCGGCATTCCGCCTCTCAGCCCTAGCAGCCTCCCCCTCAGCCGCACGCGCCACCCTCACCTGCGCCCGCGCCGTCCGCCGCACCGCAGCCAACTGCAACCGCAAAGCCCCCTGAACCTCCCGATTCATCCGAGAACCCTGCTCATCCCCCGTCTGGCGATCAATACGCCTCGCCAACCTATCCAGACCTGCCATATAACGCCTTGCACGCCCCTTCAGCCCCCTATCCAAAGCAGCCTGAGCCCGCACCGCCATCTGTGCATACCTCTCGCTCAACGCATCCGCCCTCCGGTCCCTCCGCCGCGTAGGCCCCGTCATATCCTGCGCCACAAACCGCCGCATCCGCTCAATCCCCCGCCGCGACTCCTCCACACGCGCCTCCTCCAGCCCCACCAACTGCCGCTGCACCTCCCACCGCCGCTTATACAACTGCAAAAGAGCCCCCCTCTCCGCACCCTCCGCCCGCAACCGGGAAACCTCCTCATTCACCGCAGCCAACTTCCGCCGCAGCAACCGCTCATCCGCCGCAAAAACCTCATCCTGCGTCCGCCGCTCCTTCGGCTCATACTGCCGGCTCAACCGCCTGCCCAACACCTCCGCCAACCGCCGCGAATACCGCGCCTCCCTCTCCCTCTCCTGCGCCACCTCACGGCTCGCCGCCTCCTCACGCCGGAGATTCTCCTCAGACCTGCGACTCAGCGCCGCCGCCTCCCGCAACTGCGCCACCTGCGCCCGCGTAGCCTCCACCACCTTCACCTGCTCCCCATGCGTCTCCTGCAACCGCGCCGCCCAGCGCACAGCATCCTCCGCAGCCCCCGTAAAATCCCTATCCACCCCACGCACCAACCGCAAAATATGCAGCATCTGCCGGTGCGCCTCCGCCTGCTGCTTCTCCAAACTCACCCGCTCCGCCTCACTCAACTTCACCACAGCACGAGAATCCGCCATCAACCGCTTCGCCCGCTCATCCACCGCATCAATATCCGGCAGCCACGCCGTCAGCAACTCACCCATGCGCTCCCCGCGCTGCCTCAAACTTAACTCCAACTCATCCGCAAAAGCCTCCGCCACATCTGCCTCCTGCCGCTGCATCTCCAGCCCGGCCTTCCGGTGCGCCTCAACCTCCGCAGCAATCCTCTCCTCAATCCGCTTCCTATCCACCCCCTTCGCCGCCTCCAGCTCCACATTCAACATCGCCAAACGGTGCCGATGAGCCTCCTCATCACCCGCCTTGCGCTCAGCCAGCGCCGCCTCACGCCCCGCACGCTCACGCCCAAAAAACTCCCTATCCAAGCGGTACAAATCAGCAAAACGCTCAGCACTCCGCTCCGCCTGCTTCCTCCACAGCTCCTCCAACTCCATCCGGCTCTCATACTGCAACTCTGCCTGCTGCTTCGCCTCAGCACGCAAACGCTCCTCATCAACCTTCCGCTTCTGCGCAAAAAAATTCCACGCCGCCACCAAAGCCTCCAGCGCCAGCATAGCCCCCCCAATCGGCCCCATACCCGTCTTAATCGCCATCCCCAGCCCGATAGCCGCAGAACTCATCCCCTGCAAACTCACCGTACCCTCTTCCACATTCTGCCCGAAACTCGCCAGCTCACTCCCCATCTGCCTCACCCCCGCCGCCACACTCTGCGCCATCTGCACCTGCTGAGCCCCCGCAATCCGATTCATCTGCAAACCTCGGTTCACATGCTCCATCTGCCTGTTGGCCGCCATCAGCTCACGCGTAAGCTCCGCATACCGCTTCGCATCATTCACCCGCGCCGCCTCCTGCCGCGCACGCGTCAACCGCTCCACAGCCCCCGCCAGCTGCTGCTTATTCATCATCGAAAACCGCATCTCCGCAGCCACCACAGCCTCCTTCTCAGCCACACGCTCAGCCGCATTAGCCTCACGCACCGCGCGCGCCTCAGCCTTCTCCGTCTCCCGCTCATCCATCGCCGCCTCCCTAGCCAGCGTAGCACGCAGCCTACCCTTCGCCTGATCGATACGCTCCACCTGCTTCTCGTGAGCCACCGCAAGGCGTTCCACCCCCTTCGCAGCCTCCTCCACACTCGCCGGACTCCCATCAGCATTCATCCCCACCTCAGCCAGCTTAGCCTTCTGAGCCTCCAGCGCACGCTCCGTCTGCTGCAAATGCCGCAGCAAAGCCTCATTACTGCCAATATACCCCTCCAGCGCAGCATTCGCCTGGTGGAACCCCGCAGCACTATCCTCCAGCCCCGCCTGCTCCTCCCGCAAAGCAGCACTATTCTCCAGCAGCCCCTCCTTCATCCGGCGCACACTTGCCAGAGCCCCATCAACCTCACTCCCCACCAAACTAAACTTACCCAAAAAATCATCCAGCGCATTACTCGCCATCAAATCCTGCTCCGTCTGCACCACAGCCTCACCCAAACCATCCACAGCCCTACGCGCCTTCACCGCAACCTTCACCAACCTCTCCAAGCGCACCACAGCCTGCCCCGCTGTCAACTCACCCGCCTCAAACACACCCGCCACCTCACGCATACGATCCCCCAGCCTCTCCAACTGAGCCGTAATCTTCCCATGCCGTTCACCCAACCCCGCAGCACGCTCAGCCCCCACAGAGAAAGAACCATCCGCCACCTGCCGCAAACCCTCATTCCCCGTCTTAGCCGCACGCTCACGCATCAGCCCCACAGCATCCGCCACACCATAAGCCTCCTCCCCCATCCCGGCCAAATCATCCGCAGTCCCCTGCACAAGCCCCTTAAACTGCTCCAGCAACTCCTGCGCCCTCATCATCTGCGCCTCAGCATCCGCCACCTCAGCGGTAAAACGCAATTTCACCTCAGCATCATTACCATTTGCCATAATCGTAAATCATCATTTAAACATTACCATTCACCACATCGCGCAGCGCCATCTCCACCGCACGCCTAAAATTCGGAAAAACCAACCGAGCCAACTCCGCGCGACTCGGCAGCGCATCATGCCCACGCCGCTTCCGCAGACTTGGCACCTCACTCTTCTTTCTCAACTTATACGCCGCATGCAGCCTGCCATCCTCGCCTTCATACACCAGCGTACCCACCTCATCCGCCTCCGAACCCTCACCCCTCAGCAAAAAAAGCCGGCACCCCGTATCCTTCTCAAAATCCGCCGCCGTCACCCCACGCGCCTCCGCCGTCACCGGAATCGTCAACGCCCGCTTCCTCCGAGGCACAACAACCCCGCCATACTGCTGCAACCGCAGCCCCCACGGCACAGAATCCTCACGCGGACTCTTGAAAAACAACGAAAAACTACCACCATCCTCCATTACCTCATGATACCAATGCCGCGCCAGCGCACGCATGAAACGCCGCGGCTTCAACCTCCGGCTCGAACCATCAGGATACGGCTCCGGATTATCAAACCAATCCTCCGGCAGCGCTTGGTACCACCCCTTAACCGCCATCTCACTCTCCTCCGCCGTACGCGCCACAATACGCCGCAGCACCGGCGCAGAAAAAACATTCGTAAAATCCGGATGCGTCAACCTCAACCCAATATCCATAACCACTCATCGAAAAAGGGACTTGCCGCCTCCCCGGCAGACAAGCCCCTTGCAGTTACAACAGACAAACAAGAAAAAATCAACCCTCCTGCACAGCCTGCCCCGTATAATTCGGATCATTCTGCTGCTGATTCCACACAGAAGGCAGCACATCCAGCTTCAACTTCGGGCGCACCAACTTACCATCATAACTCTTCCCCTGCTGCACCGAAGCATCCGCATAAAACCACCTCGTACACATCAGCTTAGAACCATGATACTCCCGCATACGCACACCCACCGGGTGAGCCGTCTGATTCGTAGCATGAATGCGGTAAGCCTTCCCACTCGCCACAGCCTGCGCAACCTCCTCAGAAAACGGATCCTCCACCCCCATCTGCATCGCATCGAAGAGCAAAGAAGTACGCTCCAAATCAAACTCATAAGAATTACCCGTCACCCTCTCATTCTTCGCCTTCACACGCGTGAGAGTCGGCACATCGTAAGAATCCTCCTCATCAGCCTCCACCGTCTGATTCAGCGTCCCCCCCTTACCGCGAGCGCAATGCACCCACTTAACCTCCTCCACCTTACTCAAATCAGCCGACTCAGCCGTAGACTCTGCGTAAAAAATAGCATCCACCGGCACCAAATCGATACCCACATTGGAAGTAATCTTCTGCGAACGCGTATAAACAACCATACTCATAACAATAATCTCCTTTTTAAATATAAATCTTAGTACTCACCTCAAAAGAATGAGACATCGCCTTAGCCGTCACCTCAGTAACCAGCGCATCCGCCGCCACATCGCAAGGCCCGCCCCCGGCACCACCCGGCGGCTGAAAATCAGCCCCCGAAAACGCCCGGTAAAGCACCTCAGCAAGCACCAGCGAATCCTCCTTACTCAAAGAACTCCGCACAATGCCAACCTCCACCGAACACCGCTGCACAGTATCATCCGCACTCCCGCGATCCACACGCTCCAGCCGCGGCACACTCACCGCAACCGCCAGCTGCAACCCCTGAGAAAGCGCACGCTTCACCTTCGCACCAAGCTCCGCATCACGCTCATCAAACAAATTTGCCCCGCGCATCAGCTTGCCGCCGGACACCTCCTGACAGCGCTCCAACACCCACGACACAAACTCACCGGAAATCGAACTCATACCATCCAGTCCACATCATCCAGAGCCACCAAACCAATGCACCCCGCAGCACCCTCAGCCACATCAGCCTCCGGCACCACACAACCCGGCCGCAACTCGCCACACGCCATCGCCCGCAAATCCGCCAGCGCCGCCTGGTACTCCGCAGCACGCGTAGAACCCTCCAGCACCTCCGAAAGCGCAGGCACAGCCCCCAGCACCGCATGCCGAGCCAGCACCAGAACAGTATTCACACACTCCTCCGGCACCTTACACAACCCAGTGCTGATGCTCGTGTTATGAGGGCACCCATTCAGCGCCCCCACCACACGATCGCAAGCACGCAGCAACAAAGCCCCCATCCAGGAACCCACAGCAGAAGCACCCACAGCCTCAGCAACAGCCTCCGCCTCCATCGGCGTCAGCAACTGCCTCAACTCATCCACCGTTACAGCATGCAAACCGGCCATACATCAGGCTTCAGCCAAAGCAAAAATCCCAATCACACAAGCACCGCCATCTGCGCCGTCACCGAAGCCGCCGGAGCCGTACCACCGGCAGTCACCTTCAGCGTAATAAAACGCGGGCAATCCAGCGGAATGCGCATGCGCACCTCGCAATCCTCATTCGCCACCGTCACCGCCGAAACACCGGCCACCGCCACCAACTCACCATCGCGGGCATCAGAACCCACCACAGCCAGCGTCACCGGCGCACTCAGGGCAGGGCAGCTCAGCACAATGTTGGCTGCATCGCGCCCACCGCGCTCCGTCAAATCAACCACCCAATCAGCAGTCACCTCACCATTGGCACTCGTAGGCGTAGCCACACGCGCCACCAACTGCATATCAACTCGGTTATGCGTAATCATATCAAAAACCTCCTTATCGCTTCAAATTAGCCATATTCCTCTTCATCGTGAACTCAGAAATCTTGGCCAGCGCCTTAATATTCGCCAGCGTCTCATCCTCCAGCAAAGCATCCGTACACAGAATCGGCAAACCATCAATGTTAGTCTTCGGCAGAGCCGCATGCGTAGCCGTCAAGATATTCGTGTAAGTCAACTTCTCACCGCGCCAATCCTGAAGGCGCCCCAGAGAACTGCGCCCCATCACCACACAAGTAGGCGTATAACCACTCGGCAGCTCACGAATCATCTCCTGCAACACCTTATCAGTCACACCATGCTCAGCAGATTCATTCACCAGACGCACAGCAGAATTCTCATTAGCCATATCAAAACCCACGCGGAAATTGAGCTCCTTGGCATACACAGGCATCATACCGGGCTCACCATCTGCAGCCGGGTGCGGAATCAGCATCTCCTTCTGCGGACCAAAACTCAGAGCCTTACCGCGCCCCCACACCAAACGCATCATCTCCATCCCCGTGCAAAGCACCCAGATAGAAGCACCGCCATGCACACGCTTCGTATTATCACCCGTAGCAGACATCGTGAGATAATCACCCATCAGATCGCACAAACCGCGCATACCGTATGGACTCACATCCTTGCCGTAGAAAATCGTACGCTCCAAATTCATAAACACTCCCCTAGTAGCACCCAGCATCTCATCGTGCATCAGCGTAGCGTAAGCCTCAGGCTCAGCCTCCACCAGATGCTTATGCACCCACACCAGCCCCGCATAATTGAAACACTCCGCCTTCTTCATCTCGTAATAACCGCGTGCCACCGGTGTGCCGGCATTGTAAGGCACAGCCCCAATCACCGGAATACTAGTGCGCACCTTCTGATAGAAAGAAGTACCCTGAATAACCTTCTGAGCCAACTTCTCCACCAGCGGAGTAGCAAAAGACACAGCCTCCACCACCTTCTTCTCCACAGGAGTATTCACCCCCTGCAGCATATCCCCCAGCGTAGGGAAAACCATCGTATTCGTAATAGCCATAATCGTTACCTAAAAATTAAACCCTGAACTCAGCAACCAGCGAATCCATAACAGAAATATCCGCACGCGCAGCCCCATCCGCCTCCGGATGCACCTTACCCGCCACAGCAGCCTCCTCCTTATGCTCAGGCAGCGCACCAAACACCGCCTCAGCATCCTCCGGACTCTGCATATACAACTTCTTGGCAGCAGCCACCTTCTCATTATCATGCGGGCCAATCACACCCTTCTTGATAAGACCAGCAGCAAAAGCACCCGCAGCCTTCTCCTTGTGCTCATGCTCCTTCTTCTTCAGCGTAGCCAGCTCAGCCTCCACCGCCTCCAGCCGCTTACCGGCACCCGCCGCCTTCTGCAAAGCAGCCTCAACAGCGGCAGAATCAGCATCAGCAGGCAAACCCAGCAGCATCTTCAACTTATTCTCATCCATAATCATTGAGCCGCCACCTCCGGCGGCATCTGCATTATCGCCACAATTCCCCGCGTGCGCAACCTCCCCGCGTGGGGGATAAACATCCGGCGAAAACCGGGCACAGCAAACCGCCTCCACAGCCTCCGGCACACACCGCGCCGCAGCAATGCATTCAATACACTCAAAAGCCGGATCATTTACCAGCGAACCCACCTCCACCCCCTGCGTCAGCAACCCCATCACACGTCCACTCTCACTGCGCCGAAAACAAGGCGAACAATACGCATAACTGCCACCCTCCACAGCCTCCCTGCCGGCCGCCGTCCACTCACCCTCCAGCACCACACCCTTACCCGGCACCCAGCTAAACCGCTTAGGCACCATCGCCACAGCCCCCGCCGTATGATTAAAATACACCACCGGACGCGCACGCAAACCAGCCTCCACCCTCTCCCAAATACGCTCCAAGTCAGCCTGCAGACGAATACACGCCGCCTCATCCACCACCACCCTCTTCGTGGCAGCCTTGCCATTAAACGTAGCAGAAATCTCATGCACACCCTCCGGCATATACATCAACCCATCAGGCGCACGCCCGCCCGCCTCCGAAACCCTCGTAGAAACCTCACTCATACCACCATCATACCCTCCCCCCCCACACACGCAACCCACCCGCGTGGGGGAAACATCACAGCACCACATTCGCATCCCAATCATCCACCGGCACATACTCCCGCGGCACCACCGGCACCACCTCCACAGCAGGCTCATCGTAATAACTCGCAAACCTCCCCGCCCACCACGCCATCACCAGCGCATCCGCCCTGTCCGGAGAATGCACCCCACGCGCCGCCATATCAGGCTTGCTCTCCAGCGAATAACGCCCCCGCTTATCCCACTCCAACCTACGATTGCACAACTGCCGCACCGTCTCCCCATCCAAACCATCAGGAAAACACACCTCCCCCCGCTCCAAACACTGCCGGAAAAAAAACCAAGCCTCCGCATTCAAATTCACAAAATGCTCCGCATCCCCAGCAGCAGCCCCCCCATTAAACTCCCGGAACCGCCAATCGCACCGCTCCCTCGCCGCCTGCATAATCGCAATACCCATCCCGCACACATCCCCCCAAGCATTCCACGGCTCCACACCATGCTCCCGGCACAGCGCCACCACCCTGTTACAACTCCGCACCGTATCCCGCTCCCGGTCCTTGTACACCACCCGCAGCGCATTCCCACACCGCACCGCCAGCACAGTCTCATCACCACCCGCAGCCCAATCCACCGCCGCAAACTTATCGCCAAACCTCTCCGCCGGCCTATGCATCAGCGCCTCCTCCACATACCGCCGCGGAATCATATTCCCATCCTCCCCCGTAGTAAACAACCCCAAAATCATACTCCGGTAAATCGGATTCCGCTCAAAATCCGGCCCATAAACACGCCGCGCACGCTCAATACGCTCCGGCGGAATATGCGGACAATCAAACGCACTCACCCGCACCGTATGCCAAGCCCCCGCATCCTCATGAAACGCCCGGAAAAACGTCCCCGAATCCTGCCCCGGCGAACTCGTCATAATACGCACCGTAGGCGTGCAACGATTCAGCGCATCGAAAATCGGCTCCGGCACACTCTTCGCCTCATCCACCATCACCAACAGCGGCGCCCCCGCCCCCACATCCTCATGATACCCCTCCGCCCGCCCCGGATCCCTCGTAGAAAAAGCCGTAACAAACCCACCCTGCGGCGTACGAACCTCCGTATTATTAAACGTCCACCCCAGCAACGCAGAAAACAACCGCTCATGCACCCGCAACGCCGGCCATAACTGATTCTCCAACTGCATCCAACTACCGCTAGTCACCGCACAGCGCCCCTTCGGAAACGCATACAACCACCACAGCAACAGCACCACATTCACCGCCGCCGTCTTACCGCTACCATTAGCCGCCACCACCGCAACCTCCGCCCCCCGGTGCCGGCACGCCTCCACCGCCTCCATCTGCCACGGATAAAGCCGCAGCCCAAGATAGCGATACGCAAACGCCGCCGGACTCAACCTCCCCTCAGGAACCAACACCCCCATCACCCCACCCTCCCAAGCGGCGGAGTAGCCCGCTGAGCCACCGCAAGCGCCGCCATAAAAGCCGCATCCTCCTCCGCCGAATGCCTCGGCAACAAATCCGCCCCATCACGCCCCGTAACCTCCATCTGCGCACGGTCACCGAACCTCTTGGGCACCAACTTACACAACAACCACTTCAACGAATCAACCTCCAACTTCACCGCCTGCAACCGCTCCCTACCGCACACCTCATCCAGCGCCACCTCATGCCCCTGCACACACAACTCCAGAATCCTATCCTCCAACACCGCCAACCGCACCTCGCACGCGCGCGCGTACTGCTCCGCGAACCCCGGCCACGCCTCCACCCACCGCAACACCGTAGCAATACCAACCCCCTCCGCATCCGCCGCCCTACGCAAACTCATACCACCGGCAACAGCCGCGCAAATACGCTCCCCCACCGCCACCGAATACCGGCTCTGCCCACCCCGCTTCCTGCCCATCTCTCTACCCATTCGGCACCTCCCTTCATCAAAAATCATCCAGCACCCGCTCAATCTCCGCCAACTCACGGAAAAACTCATCCTCCTCCAGCACCGAACCCGTCACCTCGAAAACGTCCGGGTCATCATCCGCAGGAGAAATGCGGATACCCTCATCCTCATTCCGCTGCACAATACGCCGCCGAGCCTCCACCGGCAGAGCCCGCACACTCGCCCGGGCACCATTCGCCAGCACCACATCCAAGCCAAACCGCGCATACACCTCCGGCACCACCACCGGCTCACCCGGAGCCAGAAGCCCCAGCGCCTCACACTCCTCGCGCGGCACCTCCTCCACCCTCATCCAGGAATTAAACCCGAACGGCGGAAACGGATTATTAAACCCACCCTGATCAGGAGAATTCCTCGCAAGCCAGAACTCAATATCCGTCTTCAGCCTCACCGCCCCCTCATGCGCCACATGATCCTTGCGCTTAATCCGCGCCCCCGGCTGCCGCACAAAACGCCACCCGGGATACACCTGCAACCTCACCGGATCAAAAGCCTGCCGGAACTGCCTGAACCCCGCCGCCATATCACACTGCGTACGGAAAATCAACTGCAACCGCGCCACACTATCCACATTCCTCACATCCCGCTGATGCCTCTGCACCTCCGCCGGGCGCATCCCCTCCGGCATAAAATCCACCGTAGGCATCTCACAGCTCGCCCGCAGCTTTTGCATCATCGCCCAAGCCTCGCTCACAAACGCTGCATCCGAAATCCCCCTATCCATCGCACTCAGCACCAGCTCACGGATAGCATTCAGCAAATGCTCATCCTCCACAGAACTCAGAAAAAACTTCCCCATGCGCTCCTCCGGAGCCAGCATCGCCCACTCCCGCGCCGTCCTCGGCGTGGCATCCACCTGCAAACCCTCAAAATAGCTCGAAAACGGATTACTCCCCATACCCCCATACTACTCAGCCCTCCCACATCTGTCAACCCCATCGCCGGGGGACTGCTCAAAAAGCGGCAACCCCGGCACACCCCGCCGCCCCTTCCTCCTCCCCCCCCTACGCCGCCCACGGCAGCGCCCGGGG
>CAYSYD010000064.1:0-13477 GCA_964435145.1 uncultured Akkermansia sp. | reverse complement strand
ATTGCCCAATTTTGGGCAATGCCGAACTACAAAATCGATTTTTTCAGAAAAAATCAGATTTTGCTCAAATTATAATTGACTCGATTGGTTTGCTGTAGTGTTTACATGCTGATGGCAAAGGCTAGGGAGGCATCAATGGTGCTGGCGATGCCCTGTACTTGCTGGGTGGAAACGGGTTTGTCCGTTTTGATGATGGCGAGGGAGGTGCCGCTGGCGTGGTGGCTGGGGGCCATCATGTTTTCGATGTTGATGCCGGCAAGGGAGAGTGCTTGGCCGATGACGGCGACAACGCCGGGGCGGTCCTTGTAGCGCAGGACGAGGGTGTTGCCTTCCAAGGCTGCGTATAAGTGATCAAAATCTCCGATGCGGGAGACGACGGGTACGCCGTCCACTACCATGCCGCGTACGCTGCTGATGTGTTGTGTGCCGTTTTCCTCCATGAAGATGTCGAGGGTGAGGGCGTCATCGTACTGTTTGTCGTCTTTGGGTTCACGGGCTTTGAATACGATGCCGTGTTCGCGGAAGGAGGCTTCTGCGGCGGCGGGCATAAGGCCTTTTTCCGCTCCGGGTACGGTGCCTTCCAGAATCCACGGGGTGAACCATTTACGGTAGGATCGCAGGTTGTTGTAGAAGGTGCATTCTACTTTGCGGATGGGTTTGCAGCCACCGGTGTGGTAGCAGAGTTTGCCCAGCATGGTGGCCAAGTGCAGGTGGGCGGGGTTAAGGTCTTTCGGTTTTTCGCCGTTGATGACGCAGCTGGTATCTCCGCTGGTGAAGTAGTCAATCATTTGCCGGGCGGCTTTGAGGGCGGCTTTCTTGTTGGCTTCTTTGGTGTTAGCACCCAAGTGGGGCAGTAGCAGGTCTGCCACATCGGCGCTGGGTTGCATGGCTGCGGTGTCCTTGGGGTGTACATCGGTGCAGTAGATGATGTTTTTGCCGGCGGCTTTGGCGGTGCGGAGGGCATCCTCGTCCACAACGCCGTAGCGGGAGCAGTTGATGAGCATGGCGCCATCTTTCATCTTGCCGATAAGTTCTGCGTTGATGAGGTTTTTGGTGGAGGGACCGCCGGGTACATGCAGGGAGATAATGTCGGAGTTGGCGAAGATTTCGTCAATTTCCGTGGGGGTAGCGCCTATGTTCAGCGCGCGTTGTTTGGAGAGGAAGTGGTCATACCCAAGCACGGTGCATTCAAACCCCTGGAGGCGTTTGACGAGCAGGCGGCCGATGTTCCCAAGGCCGAGGATGCCAACGGTTTTGCCGGTAAGTTCGTGTCCCATGTATTTCTTTTTGTTCCATTCTCCGGCGCGTGTGGTGGTATCTGCGGGGACGATGTAACGGTAGGCCGCCAGAATCATGGCAATCACTTCTTCCGCCACGGCGTTGGAGTTTGCGCCTGGGGTGTTCATGACGTCGATATTTTTGCTGCGGGCGTATACGTAGTCGATGTTGTCGTACCCGGCTCCTGCGCGGATTACGCATTTGAGGGCGGGGAGGACATCGATGATTTCCGGGGTGATTTTCTCGGAGCGGACGATGATGCCGGCTGTGTCCGGGTGGGCTGTGATGAGTTCTGCCAGCGGGGTGGTATCGTCTTGTACGATGTCGTATCCGGCGGCGGCCATGGTGGCTGCAGCTGCTTTATCGAGTTTGGTGGGGATGAGTATCTTCATGAGGGGAAAGGATGGTGGTGGTGGTTAGCGTTCGATTTCGTGGGCAAAGAGGCCGGAGCGGAGTTTTGGCTCGAACCAAGTGGATTTCGGCGGCATAATTTCGCCACTGTCGGCCACATGGAAGAGGGCTTCCATGGTGACGGGGTAGAGGGCAAAAGCTACGCCGTTTTCCCCGGCGCGTTGCCGGAGTTCTTCCAAGCCGCGAATGCCGCCCACAAAGTCGATGCGTTCGCTGGTGCGTGGGTCTTCGATGCCGAGGATGGGGGCAAGGAGGTTGCTTTGGAGGATGGCGCAATCGAGACTTTCGATGGGGTGGTTGGGGTTAAAGCTGCCTTCCCGAGCGGTGAGGCAGTACCACCGGCCGGCAAGGAACATGCCGAATTCATGTTTGTGGCGGGGAGCGTAGGGGGAGGCTCCGGATATGGGGGAGAGGGTGAAATCCTTGCTGATACGGGTAAGGAAGTCCTCCCGGCTAAGGCCGTTCAGATCCATCACCACACGGTTGTAATCCATGATGAAGAGGTCCTCATCGCAGAAGGTAACGGCCATGAGGTAGTTGAATTCTTCCTCTCCGGTATAATCGGGGTGCTGTTCCCGGCGTTTGGCGGATACTGCGGCGCTGCTGGCTGTGCGGTGGTGTCCGTCGGCAATGTAAAGAGTGGGTACTTCTTCGAATCCTTGGCGAATGGCTGAGATGACTTCATCGTCCGTAACAGGCCAGAGCAGGTGGGTAACTCCATCTTCGCTGGTGAAGTCGTATTCCGGTTTGTGGAATTTAATCCATTCGCGAATGGCTGCGGAGATGCCTTCGTGTTTGCGGTAGGCCAGGAATACGGGTTCAGTTTGGGTGGAGCAGGTGTCGAAATGGTTAATGCGGTCCAGCTCTTTTTCTTTGCGGGTGAGTTCGTGTTTTTTGATGGTTCCGTCCAAATATTCATCCACGGCGGCGCAGCCCACGATGCCGGTTTGCACTCGGCCCCACATTATTTGGCGGTAGATGTAGTAGCAGGGTTTCTCCTCCCGGATGAGGATGCCGCGGCGCAGGAATTCTTCCAAATTGAGGCGGCTTTTTTCGTAGGTGATGGGGTCGTGGATTTCTGCTTCGCTGGTGTCGATGTCCGCCCGGCAGATGTGGAGGTAGGAGGAGGGGTTGCCGGCAGCCATGGCGCAGGCTTCCTCGTGGTTCATCACATCGTATGGGAGGGAGGATACCTGTGCGGCGTAAGCCTTAGGCGGGCGGATTGCGGCGAAGGGGCGGATGGTAGCCATGGTAAATAATGAGTTAGGGAAGGTTAACGGGTTGAAGTTCGGTATTGCCGGAGTGGCTGATGTTGAAGGGGGTACCTCCGTACATGGAGGGGAATTTTTCGTTATATCGGATGCGGTTGTTTTTGAAGATGAGGTTATGCGCAGAGATGGCGGAGAGAAGGGGAACCCGGTGCGTGATGAAGGTGTTATCCTCGATGCGGATGTTTTCGTGGTATCGAGTGGTTTGCCGGTTGGGTTGCTTTACCTCCGGGCAGATGGAGATGATGGCATTGGTAAATTGGTAGGCTGCGGTAAGGTTGTGTTCGAAGATGTTTTTGCGGATGATGACATCGCGGCATCTTCCGCTTTCGTACCATCCTTGGGCATCTCCGGCCAGAAGGATGGCAGAGCCATGGGAGCGGATAAAGCGGTTGTTCTCCACCAGTACTTTTTCCGGTGTGGTGAAGAGGGTGCCTCGGGCTCGGTTGTGGCGCACTTCGTTGTTGCGGAAAATTACGCCGGGATACCAATCTGCGTTTTCAATGGCATCCCCTGTGCCTATATCTTCCGGCAAAGGTTCTGCCAGTGTGAGGAGCAGGTGCCGTTCATCCAGTTTTTGTGCCTGCGCCACTTTGATTTGGCGGGGATGGTTTTCCAGAGTTTTGCCTCGGATGAATTGAATTCTTTCTCCGGGCAGGAATACCTCGAATCCCACAGCTTGGTCGTGCATGTAACGAGCTGTAATTTTCGTGGGGCTGTGTACCGCCGTGATGCCAAGGCAGGTGGAATGAACATTGATGGCATCGTCCATCATGCCTTCGTACAAGGCGTTGGAAACGTGGATGTAGCCCCGGCAGTTGGAGAAGTGCGTGGCATCTGCTGCTGCGGTGTGCAGCCTGCCTTTGGCGCGTATGCAACCGCCGCCTTTGATGGTGATGTTTTCACTGCGCTGGGCAAGCAAAGCCATGCCTTGGCTATCGTGAAAAACGACATCGTAGAGGTGGGTATCCTTGGCTCGGTAGAGTACCATGGCCGGGTGCGGGCGCCAGTAACTGCGCAGGACTAAGACTTGGCCTTTAGCAAGTCCTCTGGTGCCTGCGTTCACAGGGAATCGTACATGGTGAGCATCCAGCTGCTCGGCTTGCCCCGGCCAGCCGATGTCTCCGCCACGCCCGGTGGGCACCATGGGACCATCCGGTTCGAAAGCCAGAGCCGCTTGGATGCTTTGCTCCCAGTCATCGCCGTAGAAGCGGAATTGCCCGTTGTCGATTCGCCAGTTGGGCGTGGCAGTACTCATGCGGAGGGTGGTGTGGGTTTCCGAAATATCGGTAATAGCCCCTTCCACATAGAAAGGGGTGGCGTAGGCAATGTTTAGCCCGCAGAGGGTTATCTTTCGGCAATCCATGAACAGGATGGGTTGCATGCGTCCATGGAAGATGAAGGTGGAGCCATGCGCTTCTATCCGTACGTTTTGCAGGTTGACCAGCGGAACGCCCACTGGGTGCATGTTTTGCTGGTCGTGGTTAGAGATGTAGTAACTCAGTTGCAGGGCTCCGTTGGGGTAAAAGTGGTAGGTCCCCTTGGGAATATGGATGGTGCAGCGGCTTTTGCCTGTGTTTTTTCTGGCCGCGTCCAGAAGCTTTCGCATGGCGGGACCGGCATCCTCCGTGCCGGGGCGCATGCCGAAATCCGCAGCGTTCAATTTTAGAGTTTTTCCTTTTTCTGGGGCGTGGATATCTCCCTCCCAAGTAAGATTTTCCCACCGGGTGTTATTGTCCGAGGTGGCCACAAGGTAGAGCTTTTCCAATCTTTGCTTGGGGGTGAGGGAGAATTGCTCTCCCGCATGACCTTGCCAAAGGATATTGCTGCCATCCGTAATATAGAAGGGTTCTCCTTTTCCGTGCGGGGCTGCGCCATTTAGGGTTTTGCCTTCCACTGTGCAGGGGAGCATGCGGCGTCCGCTTCGGAGAGCATCCGCAGAATCTGCGGCCGGTAAAAGGCTTGCCATGGAAAGCAAAAGAACAGCGGCTTGGAGGAGTTTGCCCATAGCAGTATATTATTGATTGGTGTGTACAATGCGCACAAGTGCCCCGGCCAGATTGATGGAGCCGTAATACTCCGCAGAGGCGAGGCGTTCGCCCTGGCGCTTAATTTGGCGGTTGAGCCTTCGGATAATAGGAAGATAGCGTTCCTCGTACAGCGCTTGTTCCCCCTCGCTCAGCGGGGGAAGGGTGGTGAAGGTTTGCGCCCAGATGCGCAGCTCTTCTCCGGCACGGAGTACCGGTGCCACGGCTGCTTCCGCAGAATCTTTATCGTTAATGGCGGAAAGCGTCTGGTTTAATTTGCCCAGCGTAACAATCCCCATGCGTATGCGTTGCTCTTGGAGGGGGAGTGGGGCTTCCTCCGGCGCTGCAATAGAGGGGGGAGGCGCCGTTTGTGCCGATACGGGCAGGAGGGCAAGGCTCAGTAGAAATCCTAAGGCGTGTTTCATCGTTCGATAAGCATGCACATGATTTGGTACGATTGGGCAAATTCCCGGGATTGGTAGCAGCGTGCTTTGCGGAGTCTTGCAATCTGTTCGTACAAAAGTCCCCATTCCTGTCTCATTTTGAGGGCGTAACGTTCTTGTACAATTTGGCTTTGTTCCTTGGTAAGGCGCTTGATGTCGTGCAGGGCACTTCTGGCCTCATACACGCTGACCAGTGCTTCCCTCAGCCGGGGAGCGGCGGCATCGGCACTGGCTTTATCTGTAACGCCTTTGAGGATGGGTACCAAGGAGCCGGGGGCTGCTGTGTATTTTTCAAAAGCCGTAGCGATGTGTTCCGGAAGCACAGGCTCGCTCCCGGGTGCCGGGAGCGAGACAAGAAGGCTCAGCAGAGAAAGAAAGGTAATAATGCCTTTCATGTGTGGTGTGGTATGCTGCGCTGTTTATTTTTTCTCCGGTGCGGGTGCTGCTGCGGGTGCCGCAGGCTTATCCACTTCCATTGTCTTTTCTCCGGTATCCGTATCGCGTTCCTTGGCGATTTCCTCCAGTACGCTATCCAGCTGTGCATCTGCGCCGGAGGTTTCGCGGTCCAGCATGCTGGTGCGGCGTTCCAAATCGCGTTTCAGCGAGGCGTATTTACGGCTGCGGTTGCGGATTTCGTTTTGGAAATCCTGGCGCTGTTTGCGAAGACCATCGCGGTACTCGTTCGGGATGAGCTTTGCGTTCAAACGGTTGAGAATGGGGAAGCTGCCGTCTTCTTGGAGAATCTTTTCGGCTCCGGCAAAATCACCCGTCACGAGAGCTGTACGGGCAGCATCCATGGCTTCCCAGTACTGGGTGATAAGATTCGGCACCGTGCCAACGGCATCGTCCAGCGTTTCCTTTTCTGCACTGCGGAGGGCGGCTTCTACCTTGTGAACAGCAGTGCTGAGCATCCGAACATTACGCGCATTGGGCACATACCACACGGTGGCAATGTCATCTCCCTCTGCCTTGAGCTGTGCGGCGAGCTTATCGAACTGTGCCAGATCTTGTTCTTTGGCGGCTCGGGCGCGATCCGGTTGGAGCTTCTGGCGGCGGGATTCTTCTGCTGCCAGCTGCTTGGTCCATTGTTTGTTCAGGGAGCGGAGGGTACGCAGGTACCACTCGTAGGCTCTCTTGTATTCGGGAATGCCCTGATAGCGCTCGCGCATGATTTCAAACTTATCCAGCCCACCCACTTTGCGGCGTCCTTTTTTCTGTTTCATGTCCACGCGCATGGCCTTGTATGCGGCTTGGGCATCGCGTACATAAGCATCACGCTGCTCCGGGGTAACGATGGTGAATTGATAATCGGCTGCTCCGGCTTGGTTGAACTGCTCCTGAAGGGAGCTTACCTCCAGTGCAAGCTTATCCATGGTTTCCAAACGGCGGGAAACTCGGGTCTTGGCAGCATTAGCCCGGGTTACCAGAGAACGGCTGGGCTTGGTAATGGAGGCTAAGCCCTCATCAATGCTTGCTAGTTTGGTGCGAAGTCGCAGAGTAACGTCCTTAGCTTTCTGCTCACCTTCTTTTTGGACGATGTTACCATCGGCAATGGGTTCTTCGGGCTTGGCTTCCGGCTCTGCGGGGGCTGCCGGGGCCTCGGCAGCGGCTGCGGGTGCCGTTTGCTCTGCGGCAGGTGTTGCATCCGTGGTCGGTTCCTTTGCCTGCTCCGGTTCCGGTTGCTCCTCCACCTCAACTTCCCTCATCATCACAATGTGAGAGGACGGAACTTCCTTTGTTACCATTTTGCCGGAACTATCCTTGCCTCGAAACTTGGTGGATTCTGCAGCATAAAGGATGGAGCAATCCGTAAATTTTTCAGAGGAAACAAGATGAATGGTGTACACTGTGGCTGCTTGGGAGAACGCAGCGGTTAATGCGAGAAAGGGTAGGATGAGAACAGAGCACTTCATGGTTTGGGATGGAAAATTCTATTCAAGTGAGAAGATAGCATAAAACTTCCAGTCTGGCAAACAACAAATTGTTCCCTGACAGGAAAATGTGTTATATTTCCGCCTGTGGTGCGGATTTCCAGCCGTTGATAAGGCCTCCCAGTGTGAATAAACCATAAAGAAGGCAAATGGCATAATGGGGTGTAGCTTGTTGCAGGGCAAGGCTTCCGCCGCACCATGCCAGTAACCCTCCGCCTATAAAGCCTATACCTTGAGCCATGCCGGAAAGTGCGAGTGTATCCGCTTCTTCTCCTGCGTTGAGGATGATAAAAGTCATCCCCATGGCGAAGATGATACCGGAGCAAAGACCAAATAGAACAGCCCCGGTAAGCCACCATTTGAGCGGAGCTAATAGCATGATACTGCAAGCCGTTACAGCCAAAGGCATGATGATAAGAAGCAGGCTCCCGCTGTGGCCCTTGAGCCGCGTGAGCAGGCGCGGAGTGAGGAGCGCACCGGGAATTTGGCAGAGGGTGGAAATAGCCAGTACCATGCCGGATTCCACGAGAGGCAGCCCCCGCTTGCGCATGAGGCTGGCAAGCCAAACTGTGAGCAGCCAGTTGCCGGCTACGCGGAACATATAAAAAAAGGTGATGTACCATGCTTTGCGGCACCGCAAGCAGTGCCCGAGCGGTGCATACACCGTACTTTGCTGGGCTGCGTCCACGCCGGGGTGCCGGTGTACATGCCAATGCCACAAAATGGTGGCAAAAAGCAGTGGAAGCCCCCAGAATAGAAGACTTTCCTGCCAATCCCCCAGCCAAAGTTCCACCGGGTCCGCCGCCCCGCTACCTGCCGCAGTGCCGAGGCTGACGCAAGCTGTATATCCAGCCATTAGCCGGGGAAGATTTTTCGTGGGAACCACTTGCCGGGCAATGCCTAGAATGACACTGCCCGTCACCCCCAAACCGAGACCGATAATGAGCATGCCGCCAAAGAGTCCGGGGATGCCGCCGTAACTTCTCCACAGGATACCGCCCAGCGCTACGAGCATGGAAAGTGTAATGAGACGGCGGGGACGGATAAAATTGCAAAGCCACGCGCCCAAAGGAGCAGCAAGCCCCAAAGCAATAATGGGAATCAGCCCGAAAAGAGTGCCGGAACTGATGCCAAGATGCAGCTCCCGCATGAGAAACACCAGCAAGGGGTCTGCTGCGGCAAAGGACATCCGCAGGTTGAAACTGACCAGCAGAAATACCAAGGAAAAGGACCACAGCGAGCGCGATGTGTCTGGTTGTGAATGCATGCTTTGAGCATTCTGGCACAAGGCATGCAGCCGGGCAAACTAACTTTCCAACAGCTGCCCGGCTCGTTTCGCACAGAAGGCCACGCAGCGTTCGCAGGGGCGGGATGCATAGTAGCTTTCCGTGCGTACGGAGGGGCGCGCGGATTTTTCCATTTCCTCCTCCAAATGCAGTAATTCCCGGCAGTTCAGGCTGCCGAACTCCGCCTTAAACTCCTCCGCCAGTCGGCGCGTGAGGCTAAAGATACACTCCTTATCCTCCGGGGCTCCGCTCAGATTGCCATAACGCGCACCGGCCACCATGCACAGGGCAGAGAAGGCGCCGCATGTGCCGCGCATTCGCCCCAGCCCGGCGCCGAACGCAGAGGCGAGCCGCAGGGCGGTTTCTTCCGCCAGCCCCAGACGAGGCGCCAGTGCCGCAAAGACAGATTGGGCGCAGTTGAATCCTTGGTGGAAGTAGTGCAGGGCTTTCTCGCTGTTGTTCACGGGAGGAAGAATACTCCCGGTGCGGGGCTTTTGTCAATCAATTTGCCATTTGACAGAGCGTGCCTTCTTGTGTTAAGATGCGGGCATGCCCGGAATGCGCCATCTGATTTTGTTCTCTCTTGCAGTAAGTTTGTTGGCTCCTCTGCCGCTGATGGCGGATTTGGATGAAGCCTCTATCAAACGTCGTGGAAACGGGCCGCGCGCTCTCTCGGAAAAGGGGCTGGCCAATGTCATTAACAAGGAAATGGAGGCGTTGGTACAAGGCGCGGATTTGTTGCGGCAGGTGGACGATGAGAAATCGGCCAAAGAGGTGAGCAAGAAGCTCAAGCAGATGTTTTCTCCCTTGCCTCCTATTATGAACGGCAATGTGGCTCAGTTGGAGGCCCTCTCGGTGGCTCAGAATAAAATCAACCTCCAGATGGAGGCGTTGAAGAACGAGCCGTACTTTATTTCTTCCGGCTTGCAGGAAGCATGGACCATCATCACACATCCCTTTGCTCGCCGTTCCGCTCAGCGCTGATGCAGGGGGTGGCGGTATCCTTTTGTTCCGCCACGGCGTTGTGGGGGGCGAGTGAGCCATTGGCTTCGGAAGGTGCCGTTACTCTGGATCCTGCTGCTTTTGCAGAAGTGTGGAATGGCAGCGGAGCTGCGGCGGAGAGTGGTCTTATCCTGCGAACTGGGCGAGTAGCCCTCCCTCAGGCGTGGGCTCGTTGGCTTGCCGCTATGCAGAGCCGGGAGGACGCCTTGTTTTGCATCCGCTTGTTGCTCTGGTTGCAGGAGCATAACCCCACAGTGGATATCTCCGGGCACGAGGCACAGTATGCTGCGGCGGTGGAATTGCACCGCACGGGCCGCGCCGGGCAGCAGGAAGCCTGCCTGCTGCTGGAGCAAGCCTGCCGGGTGGGTAAATTGCCGTGCGGCTTAAGTATTCCGGTGGCCGATACGGTGGCTCAATGGTGGGCACAGAGGGCGCAACTGCCCGCATTCCCCGGGATGTGAGTGCGAGAATGCAAATCCCGCAGCCACAAGATGCAGCTGCGGGAGATGGGGAAAAGGCGTATTTTTAGCCCTTGCAGTTATTTGCTGCGGAGGTAATCGGCCACGGCGGAGGTAATCTCCTTCATATGTTCCATGGTGAGTTCACCCATGTGGGCAATGCGGAATGTCTTGTCCTTAAGGCCGCCGTATCCGTTGCCCAGCTGCATATTGCGCTCTGCCAGGAATTTATTGAGTTCGGGGATGGAAATCATCTCATCGGAACCCTTGGGGTGGGAATCAATCACCGTCAGCGTCTTGGAGAGGTATTTGCGGTTCGGGTACACGCGGAAGTATTCATCCGCCCAAGCACGGGTGAATTCGGCCATCTGCTCGTGGCGGGCAAAACGGTTTTCGATGCCTTCTTCCTCTACGATGTGTTGCAGCTGCTTGTCCAGTGCATACATCAGGGAAAGGCAGGGGGTGGAGGTGTACTGGTAATTCTTCTTGTCAATGAAATCCCAGAGTGTGCGGAGGTCGAAATACAGGCCGCGATTTTCCACCTCGGCGGTGCGTTCGTATGCCTTGCGGCTCATGGCACAGAGAGCCAATCCCGGAGGCAGGGCCAGAGCCTTCTGGGTGGAGGTAATCAGTACGTCAATACCGAGCTTGTCCGTTTCAATCTTGGAGCCTGCGGCAGAGGAAACCGCATCTACACACCACACTACATCCGGGTACTTCTTCATTACCTCGGCAATTTCTTCCACCGGGTTTTGAATACCGGAGGAGGTCTCATTGTGTGTTACCGTCAGTACATCGTATTTGCCGGTGGAGAGCGCGGCATCCACCATTTCGGCGGTGGTGGGTTCGCCCATCACGCTGTCGAACTTATCTGCCGGAACACCATTGGCCTTGGCCATCTTGAACCACTTATCGCCGAAAGCTCCAATGGAGAATACGGCCGCACGCTTCGCTGTGCAAGAGCGAATGGCTCCTTCCATAAGACCGGAGCCGGAGGATGTGGAGAGCAAAATCCGATTTTCCGTGAAAAGCACCTTCTGCATGTTGTCCGAAATGCGCTTCTGGATTTCGGAGGCCTTCTTGGAGCGGTGGCCGATCATCGGCAGGCTCATTTCCTGAAGAATGTCTTCCGACACAATCGTCGGACCGGGGATGAACAATTTGATTGCCATGGTGAAAAGTAAATTTGCTTAACTCTCCCAAATTAACATGGATTTTATTTGTTGGCGAGCATAAAATTCCATCGTTGACAAAGAAGTAGATTGCAGCTGGTGCTAAAGTGCAGTATGATGGTGGGCATATGAAACCCATCTGCCGTTTCGTCGCTTTTATTTTGGCCATGTTGACGCTGCCTTTGGAGGTATCTGCTCAGGGTTCTGCGCCCAAAGGTGGCGTGGTGAACCGCATTGCTGCCACAGTGAATGGACGCCCGATTACCTCCAGCGAAGTACGTGCGCGTTTGATTCCCTATTTCCGCGAGTTGATGCTGCTGTATCCCCGGCAGGGCCCCCGCTTTAATTCCGAGCTGGTGAAGGCTAAAAAAGCCGTGATGGATGACCTGATTGAGCGAGAACTCGTACTCAGCGAGTTCGAGACAAAGGGGTACATGATGAAGGAGGACATGGTGGAGGATGAGATTAGCCGCCGAGTTCTCTACCAGTTCAATGGCGATCGGGATGAATTTTTGAGTAGCCTGCGAAAGAGCGGGATGACGTACAGCGAGTATCGCGATTCCGTGCGCAAAGAAATTACCGTTTCTTCCATGCGCAGCGCTCGTTATGAGCGTGGCATACCTCCCACCCCGGATGAAATCAAGGAAGAATATGCTGCGACCCGCGCGGATTATCGTGATATTATGAAAGATGCTATCTCCTACGATAAGATTTTCATCCCCGCCATGGATCCGGAGAATCCCATGGCGGACCCCGAAGCCCAGTATAATCTGGCAGTTGGGCTGAAGGAGCAGCTGGAGAAGGGCAGCATTAGCTTTGCGGATGCTGCGCGGCAGCACTCTCGCGATGCTCATGCGGAGGATGGTGGCCGCTGGCCGGAACTGCGCCGTAGCGATTTGGCTGTGGAATTTGCCAACGTGGTATTTGCAGCAGAGCGAGGGCAGCTTGTAGGCCCCTTGTTGGATCCTGCCGGTTTCACGATTGTAAAGGTTCGCAGTAAGCGTTTGGCTGCTGCCGCACCGCTATCCGAGCCGGAGGTGAAGCAGAAGGTGGACGATGCGGTACGCCGTAAGAAGAGCGAAAAACGCTACCGCCAGTGGATTGACCGTTTGCGGGATAAAGCCGTTATTCGTACCTTCATTTGAGGATTTTTTTAGGGGCGGCTTTTATTTTCAGAATGGTAACCTATAACCCACTGTGGCGTTTATTTGCGAGGTGTGGCTGCGTAGTTCCGCCGAGACATCCAGAAAGAGAGAGCCTGCCGATTGGCTAATGGGGACGGCCAAGCCGGCGCCCAGTTCTATTCCCAGCGCGCCGGCTTTTGTACTGCGCAATGTAGCGTGCTTATCGGCATTCAGGAAACGCACCACGCTTTCCGCTCTGCGGTCCCCCAGTGTACCCTTGAGCAGAGCGCGCAGCTCCAGAACAGCACTCCTGTTATAAATACTCTCCCCCACAATGGATTGCAGCCTTGCTCCCAGCCCTAAATCAAGCGAAGTCATGCTCCGTGCATCCACATGGAGCGAGGCCTCGTTGCCATGTTCTTTGTAGGCATCGAAACTGCTATGGCGAAGCGCAATGTTGGCCATGGGCTGGAGGCAGGTCTCTGCGTGTTCATCAAGGGCGAACACTCTTCCGAACTCGTACAGAAAGCCAAAAGCCTTACCATCTGTCTTGCCGGTGCTGTGATAAAGCCCTTCTCCAAAACGCACCGTACGATGGAGTTTTGCCTCTGCTTGCCCCACGGTGGCAACGAGGGTGTGAGTCCACGCTTTTGCGGCATAACGAGCAAAAAGGCTCAAATAGTACGATTCCAATTCCCCCTGAGCATCATCGGCACTTCGGGCATCCGAATCACCCTGCATGGCAGTAAAAGCCAATCCGGCCACCCATTCGGGGGTAAAGTCCGCATCGCACCCCAGAGTACCGCCCCAGCGGTTTCTTCTGTAGCCGCTATATGTGCCATCGGAGGACAGCTCGGCATAATCATATTCGCCCTGAATCCAGGCATTGAAGTAGGGCATGTCCGGATGCTCTACCATTTGGTCCACTCCCATGGTGGAGGTGCGATTTCGGATGCTGTGTAACTGCCGCTGCACATCTCCGTTGAGTGCTGCTCCCAACATGGCTGTGCCGGCGCCCGCAATGGCTGCTGCCGTGCGGTCGTCCAGCTCTTGCTTATCCGCAGCATTCAGAAGGGT
>CAYSYD010000063.1:0-13605 GCA_964435145.1 uncultured Akkermansia sp. | reverse complement strand
CACGTTGTGATATGAAAATTCAAATTCCACAAAAATTGGGCTTGACCCCAAAAATCCCGCATAAAGTTGGTGCTTTATGCGGGATTCCGGGTATTGTAACGCTGGAGGCGAGGGGAGTCGAACCCCTGTCCTGGACACTGTTGACGCAAGCATCTCCATGTTCAGACGCGGATTGCTGCATCTCGCCGATGGTCCGCTCCGCGTCAGCCTTCCATCATAGCCAGAAACCTGTGGATGTCATACCCGGTGCGGTTTCCCCGCCGGGTACCTGCCTACTGAGCTAGGAGCATCATCCCTAGTAGGCATCGGGAATCTGCTCTAGGCGCGTTAGTTACGCAGCCATGGCGTATTCGTTCTTAGAATAGGCACTTAATTTTTTGAGCGGCTTTTAAGGAGGCCAGCCGATCAACCTCCACATGCAGCCGACGTCTCGAATGTTCAGTCGAAACCGGGACGCCCCCATGTTTGTTGAGTGTGTTTTCCTCCATGGGATGAGAGGACAAAAAAGCCGGTTTCGTTGAACCGAACCGGCAATTTGTTTCTCGGAGGAGCACGCCCGTGGGGATTCGAACCTCAAACCTTCTGATCCGTAGTCAGATGCTCTATCCAATTGAGCTACGGGCGCATAACCTTTTCAGGTGCCGCGGTGTGTTGCGGTGGGCGAAGTATATCATCTATGCAGGCGCGCGTCAAGCGAATTTGTGCATTTTTTTTAGATTTTTTTCTTGTTTGTCTGCAAGTGGTTGATTTTCAGCCTAAGCGGTTGGAGAAGTCGGTGTAGGAGAAGGTGCGGAGCCGGCGGAGAGAGCCATCCGGCAGGAGGAGGGTGATATCCGGGTGGGGTACGCCGTTAAAATGGGTGGTTTTCACCATGGTATAGTGGCTCATGTCATCCAGCAGCAGCTCATCGCCCACTTGCAGGGGGGTATCGAAGGAAAAATCACCCAGTACATCGCCGGCCAAGCAGGTTGGGGCGCCAAGGCGGTAGGTGTAGGCTTTTTCACCGGCTTTACCGGCAGGGTGGTAATGTTCCCCGGGGAGGCGTACGGCCGGGGAGGCGGATTCTTCGCATGGTGTGGGGCGTATGGCGAATATGTCCGGGCGGTAAGGCATTTCCAGCACATCGGGCATGTGGGCGCTGGCGCTCACATCGAGGATGGCGTGGTGGTGACCGAGGGATTCAAAGACATCCAGAATGCGGGTGCGGAGTACTCCTGTGTGGATGGCCCAGGCTTCCCCCGGTTCCAGAAAGACTTGTACATGGTATAACTCGCGTATTTCCCGCAGGAGGGCAATGAGGGCTTCGCGGTCATAATTCGGCTTGGTAATCCAGTGTCCGCCGCCGAGGTTGAGGTAGCGGATGTGCGGGGTGGACAGCAGGCTGCCGAATTGTTTTTCGAAGGCTCGGAAGGTATCGATGAGTTCTTGGGCTCCTTGTTCGCAAAGGGTATGGAAGTGCAGGCCGGAGATGCCGCTCAAATCGGCGCCTTCAAGTTGCTCTGCGGGGATGCCGAGGCGGGAGCCGGGGATGCAGGGGTCATACAGCGGGGTATGGCCTGTGGAGAAACAGGGGTTGATGCGCAGGCCCAGTTGCAATTCTCCGCTTTGTACGCGGGGGTGTGCCATGCAGATGCTGCGCCAGCGTTGCCACTGGGGAAGGCTGTTGAAATCGATATGGTGGGCGAATTCGAGCAGTTCTGCCAGTTCTGCTTCCCGGTAGGCGGGGGAGTAAACGGCAATATGCCCGCCCATGTGTTGTGCGGCTAAGCGGGCTTCGTACAGGCCGGAGGCGCAGCATCCTGCGGCGTAGGGGCGCAATGCCGGGAAGGTGGCGGTGCAGGCAAAGGCTTTGAGTGCCAGTAGCACGGAGGCACCGGAGCGCTCGCTCACATCGTGCAGGATGCGGGCGTTGCGCTCGAGTGCGGTTTGGGAGATAAGGAATTGGCCCACGGGCGGGTAGAGCTATCAGCGGCGGCGGCGCCGGCGGTTACTTTTCTTTTCTGTTTGAGCGGCAGCCTGTGCGGCTTCCTGCTCTTCTTCGGCTTTGCGGGCGGCTGCTTCGGCGGCAGCTTTTTCAGCAGCTTCCTGCTCGGCTTTGGCTTTGGCGGCTTCTTCTTCGGCTGCTTTTTCGGCGGCGGCCTTTTCGGCGGCTTGTAGTTTGCTACCGAGGGCTTGAATGGCCGGGGCAAGGGATTCAAAGCAGCGTTTGGTTTCTGCTTTTACCTCGAGTTTCGGGCTGTTGGCGTTGAGACCTTGGCAAATGCGGGCTGCCATTACCCACGAGGCAAAGGCTTCCTTTTCGCGGCCGAGTCTGTTATCCAGATTGCCGATGGAGGTGAGCAGTTTGACGTAGGAGATGGACATGCCGGAGGAGAGTTTTTTGAGCTGTTGTACCACCTTTTGGCCTTTGGCGTATGTTTCGCGGGCTTCTTCGGGATCATCCACGGCAAGTTGGCAATCGCCCAGGCAGCGGTAGGCATCCAGCAGGTCGGTGGCGGCTTTGGAGATGTTCGGGGGTACGTCCCCCTCCGGGAGTTCTTCGCCTTCCGCAGGTGCCACGGCATCGTATTGGGCTTTATCCAGTTCCAGAGCCTTCTCGTACAGGGGGAGGGCCTCCGTTGTCTTACCCTGAGCCAGCATGCAGGAGGCCAGGCCGTTATAGCCGGCGCTCAGGAGGCGCTGTCCCTCTGCCTGTTTGGCGAGTTCTTTCGGGAGGGATTCGGCCTCTTTCATGGCTTGCTTGTAGGCTTCCTCAGCTTTGCCGTAGGCGCCGAGGTCGCGCTTGGTGGAGGCGATGAGCAAGGCAAGGCGCGTGCGCTCATGGGCGGCATCGCTCTTCTTTTGCAGCTCTGCATAGTAGATTTCCAGCATTTCCAGCATGTTCTTGACCTCGGAGTTGAGTTCCGGGAAGGATTCCGGGCTGGTAATCTTTTGCCCTAACACATAGACAGCTTGGTTGAACAGGGCGGTGCGGGCTCGTTCCAGCAGTTCGGCATCCGTGGGCGGCGGTGGTGTGGCCGGTGTGGCCGGTTCTTGCGATGCCGATTCCGGGGCGGGTGGCTCAGCGGCGGGCGGGGCTTCTTCCTGTTCTCCGCAGGAACTCAGAATGAGGGCAGCCATGATGCTTGCGGCTGCGCCGTACCATGTTTTACTCAGGGGAAGATGGGGAAAATTTTTCATACTTTCCCTATTCTGGGGCCAGTGTGTCGCGGCGTCAAGCTCATTCTTGCCGCAGAGGGGCTTTCATGGCACAAAAAATGAGTATGAGGAATCATTTTTACATCTTTTTTTCTGTTTGAGTGAAATTTTGCTTGTCTTTCCCCTTGCATATTGGCTAGAATGAGGAGCAATTAAACGACATGAAACACTTTCTCCACTTTAAGCACATCGCTCTGACTTGCGGGCTTGCCGCTGCCGCTGCCCTCGTCAGCTCCTGCACTGAATTCTCCGCCCCCACCACCCGCGCGGAGCAGCTTGTTACCGGCTCTAATGCCACCGTGTTCAGTTACAACGATACGGCTTCCCCCAAGAATCGCCTTTGCACGGAAGCCGGGCCCATGCCGACTCAGGTAACCCGCGCATTGAACCAGTGGCTGCGTAGCTCCACTGTTAAAAGCTTCTCTTACGCATATCCCCAGTATTATATTGCCATGACTACTCCCACCGGCAGCCAGCGTGTATGGGCGCTCTGCTCCGATGGACAGGGTAATTTGGTGGGTGTACTCATCCCCCGCGATGGTGTGGCTGCTTGGGATCTTCCCTACGTGGGCAGCTACAAGATGTATGTGTGCGAAACGAAGGACCGTACGGCGTTGAGTGATTCCATTATGGAAGCTCTGGCGGATGCCGGTTACGATACATACCGTATCGATACGCGTAAGGCTTCCGGTCTTACCCAGAAGGAACATCTTATTTCCAAGCCCCTCACTGCTGCGGAGAAGGCTCGCATTGCTGAGTTGAAGCGCATTGAGGAGGAGGCACGCAAGGCTGCTGCCGAGAAACTGGCTGCGGAGAAATCCGCTGCTGCTGAGGAGGAAAGCACGGAGGAAGCTTCTGCCGAGGAGGAAGCTACCGAAGAGGACGGCACCGAGGAGGAAGTGACCGAGGATGATGGCTCCGGCGAGGAGGCTACTGAGGAAGAACCCACCGAGGAAGAAGGTGGCGAGGACGAGGAGATTTCCGAGGAGGATAGCTTCTAATACCCTTAGAACCCATATTCTATACCAGAACCGCCGGAGTGGGAATGCTCCGGCGGTTCTTGCTTTCATGGGGAGGGAGCATTTCTCTCTTGCTATGAATTGCGTTTTATGGTAGAAAGCAGAATATGCTTCGTCCATTCCTGTTTACAATGATGGCTTGCACGGCAGCTTGGGCCTTGGAAGGCTTTGAAAGTGCGGCAGAGGGTGCCCTTTCCAACGAGAGGGTGCAGTATGGTACGCTGAAGGCAGATGCCGGTCATGCTGAGGTGATTGCCAAACATGCTCGCCAAGGAAAGAAGTGCCTGCGCATTGCCGGCGGCTCGGAACGGCAGGTTACGCTGAATCTCTCCTCCAAGGTGGAGAAATCCGGTAAGGCGGATTTTTGGCTGGGGCGTTGGTCTCGCGAGGGTGACTTTAAGCTCACGGTATCCGCCATTAGCTCCGGCGGAGTGAAACCTCTTACCAGTGTAACGGAGCTGAACCATGGCGGCTACCAAAAGAAAGTGAGCGTGGAGTTACCGGGGGGAACTACCGGGCTGCTCATCAGCTGCACATCCCCGGAAAAGGGCGGTGCCCTGATAGATGATATCGGCGTGTATACCGGTAAGATGAAGGTGGAGAGTATTTCCATGGTGAATCCCGGTGTGTATCCCATTATGAAGCGTGCCACCTTTAATCCCGCAGTGGGGATTCAGCTGGTGGTGGAGGGTGCCAGCTCTCCGCAGCAAATTCGCCGTGTGCGTTTTAAGGTGGATTCTCCCCGCAGCGTGGAGAAAGTAACCCTCCGTACGGGGGATGCTCAGGGGATGAACTTTACCGGTAGCGAGATTTTCGGTACCGGGGAGCCGGATAAGAAAGGCTTTGTGAGCATTCCCTGCAAGCAGGACCTCCCCAGCGGGGAAACCATGCTGTGGTTGGATGTAACGCCTTCGGAAAAAGCACTTGTGGGCTCCACCCTCACCATTAGCGATGTGAGTGTGGCTATCGGCAAGAAGAGCAAAGAGCTTGCCGGAGACCCCGTTACCCAGCGCATCGGTTACATGCTGGGCTTCCCCGGAGAAACGGTGAAACAAAAAGCCGGCGGGCAGGAGCGCCCCTGTGTGGCCTTCCGTATTCCCGGTCTCATCCAAACGCAGAAGGGAACACTCATCGGTTGTTTCGATGCTCGCTACACGCACGAAGGGGACCTTTGCGCGGATATTGATGTGGCCGTGGTGCGCTCCACCGATGGCGGACAAACCTGGACCAAGCCGGAGGTGGCACTGGATGCCGGCCCCGGCCATGCCAACGGCTGTGGCGACCCCTGCATCCTCCAAGATAAAAAAGGCCGCATTTGGATGCAAGCCCTCGCCACGCACTTTGCCCGCGGTCGTGCCATCAATGCCTCCCGCACCGGTACTTCCAAGGAGGATACCGGACAGTGGGAAATGGTGTGCAGCACGGATGAGGGTAAAACCTGGGGCGATGTTATTAACGTGACGGAACAGGTGAAGAAGAACGAGTGGCATCTTATCCTTGCCGGCCCGGGAAATGGCATTACTCTTAAGGATGGTACCATTGTATTCCCCGCCCAGATTTGGCAGCACAATGCCACCCCGAATTGCCGCAGTACCATTTGCTACTCCAAGGATGGTGGCAAAAATTGGAAGTTCGGCACGGGGGTGCCGCACAAAACTTCCGAGTGCCAAGTGGTGGAGTTGAAGGATGGTTCCATTATGATTAACTGCCGCAACGAGGCTTACGGCGGACGCCGCATTGTCTATGTGACCAAGGATTTGGGCGAAACATGGGAGGCGCACGAGACGAATTCCAAGGCTCTCAGCGAGCCCACCTGTCAAGCATCTCTTGTTTCCGTCAAGACGAAGAAGTACGGGCCGCTGCTGCTCTTCTCGAATCCAAAAACGAATGGCCGCAGTAACATGACAATCCGCACTTCCCGCGATGATGGCAAGACGTGGAACGAAGGTTACCTGTACGATGTGCGCCGCTGCATGGGCTATTCCTGTATTGCTATGACGGATGATGACCACGTGGGCATCATCTACGAGACCTGCCACACGAATGGCCTTACCAGTAACCGCGGCATCGGTTTCCTCCGCATCCCGCTCGAAACTGTGGTGACAGGCCGCGAGGTGGCAGCCGAATCTGCCCGGTTAGACGAGGGCAAAAAGAAGGGCAAAAAAGGTAAAAAGGGAAAGAAGGGCAAGAAAAAGTCCGCCGAGGCGTAATGGTTCTTTCATAGAATCCTCCCGCCTTCCCGGTCGTTCATCGCCGGGAGGACGCTTTTTCTTGCGCCCTGCGGGTACCGGTATGGGAATATGGCATTGACATGCGGGCGGCAGAGGCGTACAATCCGCCGGGGCAGTTGTTACCCGCCCGCCATTCTATGTACAACGAAGAGTTCAAAACCCGTCTGGTAAACGATCTGGAAGCCCTCAAGGCGGCCGGTCTGTTCAAGCAGGAACGCTACATTGCCACCCCCCAGTATTCCGAGGTGGGGCTGCGCGATGGCAGCAAGGTTATCAACATGTGCGCCAATAACTACCTTGGCCTTGCAAATAGCCCCGTGCTGGAGCAAGCTGCCAAGGAAGCCATCGACCGCTGGGGATATGGCATGGCTTCCGTGCGTTTCATTTGCGGCACGCAGACCCTGCACCAGCAGTTGGAGGAACGCCTCAGCGCCTTCCTCGGTACGGAGGATACGATTCTCTTCGGCTCCTGCTTCGATGCTAATGGTGGGCTGTTCGAGGGACTCCTCACCAAGGAGGATGCCATCATCTCCGATTCTCTGAACCATGCTTCCATTATTGATGGCGTGCGTCTCTGCAAGGCTGCCCGTTACCGCTATGCCAACAACGATATGGCCGATTTGGAAGCCAAGCTTCAGGAAGCCAAGGCTGCCGGCGCCCGCACTATCCTGATTTCCACGGACGGCGTATTCTCCATGGATGGCATTGTGGCCAGCTTGGATAAGATTCACGAGCTGGCAGAGAAGTACGGTGCCCTTGTCCACTTCGATGAATCCCATGCTACGGGTGTACTCGGCAAGCGCGGCCGTGGTACGCACGAGCATTGCGGCCTCTTCGGCAAGATAGACATCACCACCGGCACCTTCGGCAAGGCTTTGGGTGGTGCATCCGGCGGTTATGTTTCCGCTCGCAAGGAGATTGTGGACATGCTGCGCCAGAAAGCTCGCCCCTACCTCTTCTCCAATAGTGTGATGCCCGCCATTGTCGCAACCACCATTAAGGTGCTGGATATTTTGGAGGAAAGCACGGAACTTGTGGAGCGCGTGCAGAGCAATGCAGCATACTTCCGCAAGGGAATGGAACAGTATGGTTTCACCCTCGCCGGTGCCGGCCATGCCATCGTGCCCGTTATGATCGGGGATGCCGCCCTCTCCCAGAAGATGAGTAACCGCCTGCTGGAGCTGGGTGTGTACGCCATGGGCTTCTTCTACCCCGTGGTGCCCAAGGAACAGGCTCGTATCCGCACGCAAATTTCCGCTGCCCACACCACCGAGCAGCTCGACCGTGCCATCGAGGCCTTCGCCACTGCCGGCAAGGAGCTGGGCATCATCTCCTAATCCCCCAAGCTCTTGTACCCGATTTTCCGGCGCGCTCTGCATTTGCAGAGTGCGCTGTTTATTTTAGGGAATACCGGAGGAGAGGGGGTGGTTTTAGAGGGCGCAAGAAAGGTAAATGGGTTGACTCTGCGGAACTTTCGCGCTACACTTGCCGCAGACATGATAGCTAATACCGATTACCAAGTGGCAGATATGTCCCTAAAGGATTGGGGGCGTAAGGAAATTACCGTTTCTGAATACGAGATGCCCGGGCTGATGGCTTGCCGGGAGAAATATGGCCCGGCTCAACCTTTGGCCGGGGTGCGTATTACCGGCTCGTTGCACATGACAATTCAAACAGCTATCCTCATCGAGACTTTGGTGGCTCTTGGGGCGGAGGTGCGCTGGGCCAGCTGCAATATCTTCTCCACGCAGGACCATGCGGCTGCCGCCGTGGCGGCAGCCGGAGTATCCGTCTTTGCATGGAAGGGAGAAACGCTGGAGGAGTACTGGGAATGCACATGGAAGGCACTGAGCCACCGGGATGGTCTTGGCCCGCAGTTGATTGTGGACGATGGCGGAGATGCCACCCTGCTGCTGCACCGCGGATACGAGATGGAGGAAGGCAGCGACTGGGTGCATACTCCATCCGAAAGCGAGGAGGAGGGCGTGATTAAGGCATTGCTGCGCCGTATCGGGGCAGAGCAGCCGGGGGTGTTCCACCGTTGGATGCCGGAGCTGAAGGGCGTTTCCGAGGAGACGACGACCGGTGTACACCGCTTGTACCAAATGGAGCGAGAGGGGCGCCTTCTGGTGCCTGCCATCAACGTGAACGATTCGGTAACAAAGAGCAAGTTCGATAATTTGTACGGCTGCCGCGAGAGTTTGACGGATGGTATTAAACGTGCCACGGACGTGATGATTGCCGGTAAAGTGGCAGTTATCTGCGGCTATGGAGATGTGGGTAAAGGCTGCGCGCAGGCTTTGCGCGGGCTGGGTGCGCAGGTGATTGTGACGGAGATTGACCCGATTTGCGCTTTGCAGGCGGCCATGGAGGGCTACCGCGTCCTCACAGTGGAGGATACTCTGGGAGTGGGGGATATTTATGTGACGACTACGGGTAATTGCGACATTATTACGCTGGAACACATGCTGGAGATGAAGGACCAGACGATTGTGTGCAATATCGGCCATTTTGACAATGAGATTCAGGTGGCACGTTTGCAGAGCTGCCCGGGCGTAGTTTGCACGAATATCAAACCGCAGGTGGATAAGTACACCCTGCCGGGGGGGAATAGCCTATACTTGCTGGCAGAAGGCCGCTTAGTCAATCTGGGCTGTGCCACGGGGCATGCCTCCTTTGTGATGAGCAATAGCTTTACCAATCAAGTGCTGGCTCAGATGGCACTTTGGGAGGAACGCGCCACGGCCACACCCTCCGTCAAGGTGCTGCCCAAGCGCTTGGATGAGGAAGTGGCCCGCCTGCATTTAGCTAAACTGGGTGCCCGGCTCACGACTCTTACCCGCAAGCAGGCTGATTATTTGGGCGTACCGGTGGAGGGTCCCTTCAAGAGCGATGCATACCGCTACTAATTGCTAAGCCATGGATACCCGCTTGCAGGAAGCTTTGGATTGGCTGTACGGCACGCAAGTGTTCGGCATAAAACTCGGGCTGGAGGGAATGATCCGCCTGCTGGATGCCTGTGGGGTGCATTACCCTAAGGCATGGGTTATCCATGTGGCAGGCACGAATGGTAAGGGCTCCACGTGCGCATTTTGCGAATCCGTGGCGCGCGCTGCGGGGTATCGCACAGGGTTATTCACCTCCCCGCACTTAGTCTCGTTCAACGAGCGTATACGCGTGGCAGGGGAGTGTATTCCGGATGCAGAGGCTGCAAGGCTCATCTTCCGCGTGCGGGAGCTGGTAAGCGCTTGGGAAGTTTGCCCCACCTTCTTCGAGCTGGTGCTGGCCGTGGCCATGCTTTATTTCCAAGAGCAGGGAGTGGAGCTTATCATTCTGGAAACCGGCATGGGCGGGCGTTTGGACGCCACGAATGCCGTTCCGAAGGATGTGGCCGTACTCACCCCCATAGGGCTGGATCATATGCAGTACTTGGGGCATAGTCTGGAAGCCATTGCGGCGGAGAAGGCAGCCATCATCTCGTGGCATCGCCCGGCGCTTACGGCGCCGCAGGAGCCGGAGGCCATGCGAGCCATCCATGCTGCTGCACAAGCTATGGATACGGAGTGCCGTATTGTGGCGGAGGAGTGCGAGTTGCCCTTGGGACTGGAAGGGGCGTACCAACGCCGGAATGCAGCCTTAGCTCTGGCTGCTTTGCATGCCTTACCGCATTTCTTATGCTCCGTGGAGGAAGAGGCGCGCGGTCTTGCAAGCGTGCAGTGGCCCGGGCGTTTTGAGGAGGTGCAGCCCGGGGTTATTTTGGATGGTGCGCATAATCCGCATGCCATGCGTTGCCTTGTCAACACATGGCGCGCTCGCTACGGAGAGCGCAAGGCCCATTGTATTTATGCCGGCTCTGCGGATAAGGAGTTGGAGGAGAATTTGCGCTTGCTGGCTCCCGTGGTGGGGGAATGGGTGCTGCCTCCGGTGCAGTCCCCGCGTATCCTGCCTGCCGCACAAATGGCGGAGATGGTGCAGCGTACGGTTCCGGGGGCTGTGGTAAGCTGCCCACCCACGCTGGCGGAGGCTTTGGCAGTGCTGCCGGAGGCTACGTTGGTATGCGGTTCCTTCTTCTTGCTGGGGGAGGCTTTGGCCACCCTGCGGGGGGCAGCGTATCGCAGCACGATGCAGTGATGCAGCGCCCGATTGATGTCCCAATAAAGAGGGCATCCTCCCAAGTGGGAGGATGCCCTTTTTGCATGAATGGGAAACCGGCGGATTCCTTTTACAGAGCCTTTACATGGGCGATGATGTTTTCCACATTCATGCCCAAATCGTGCAGCACCTGCTCTCCGGGGGCGGAGAAGCCGAAGGTATCGATGCCGATGATGGCACCCTGCGGACCCACATAGCGGTACCAGAGGTCCGTCTTGCCGGCTTCGATGGCTACGCGGCGGGCGCAAGCTGCAGGCAACACAGCCTCACGGTATTCTGCGGGCTGGGCATTGAAACGGAACATGGAGGGCATGGAGACCACGCGTACATCCGGGCCAAGCTGTTTGGCGGCTTCCAAAGCAAGGTACACCTCGGAACCGGAGGCGATGATGATGGTGCCGGGGGTGGTAGTTTGCTCTTTGAGGGCGATGTAAGCACCCTTGAGCGTACCTTCGCGGCGTGTTGCGGCGGAGATGTCTGCGGAGCTGCTCAGGCTGGGGATGTTTTGGCGGGTGAGGATGAGGGCTGTGGGGCCGTCCTTGCGCTCCATGGCGCACATCCAAGCACCGGCAGCTTCTTCCTCATCGGCCGGGCGCACCACGTCCAGATTAGGAATAACGCGCAGCCCGGATACCGTTTCCACCGGCTGGTGGGTGGGACCGTCCTCGCCCACGGCTACGGAATCGTGCGTGAGTACATAGGTTACGGGAAGCTCGGAGAGGGCGGCCACGCGGATAGAAGCACGCATGTAATCCACGAACACGCAGAAGGTGCCGGCGGATACGCGGAAGATGCCATCGTACGCGATGCCATTGCAAATGGCACCCATGGCATGCTCGCGGATGCCGAACCAGAAATTGCGTCCCGTGTAATCCTCTGCGGAGAAGTCTCCGGCTTTTTCCAGATAGTTCTTGTTGGAGGAGAAGAGGTCCGCGCTGGTGGAGAGCAGGGCGGGGCATTGGGCGGCAATGGCGTTCTCCGCCACGGCGCCGGAGGCGCGGGTGGCCAGCTTGGCACCTGCGGCAAACTCGGGAATCATGCTGCTGCCGGTGGCGGCATCCAGCCCGCCGGTGGCTACGGAAATGCAGGCATCCAGTTCTGCGGCTTTATCCGGGTTAGCGGTGCGCCAGTCCTCGTACACTGTTTGCCATGCGGCATAGGCGGCTGCGCGCTCGGCCTTCAGGGTATCCATATAGGCGCGCACATCCTCGGAAACGTAGTATTGGCGGTCGGTGGGCAGGCCCCAGTTGGCATGGGCTTCTGCCCAGAGCTTGGCGCCGCCTTCACCATGTCCCTTGGTGGTGCCTTCGAAACCGGGTACACCTTTGGCGATGATGGTTTTTGCGATGATGAGTTTCGGGCGGCCGTTTTTCTCCATGCGGCAAATGCGGAGAATACGCTCCACCTCGGCCATGTCGTGCCCGTCGATGGTGAAGGCATCCCAGCCTTGGGCGGTGAAGCAGGCGGCTACATCGTCCACCTGCGTCTTGCCGATGGGGGCATCGAGGGTGATGCCGTTGGCATCGTAAATGAGGATGAGGTTATCGAGCTTGAGTGTACCGGCAATGGCAGCGGCCTCTCGGGAGATGCCCTCTTGGATGCAGCCATCGCCTGCCAGACAGTAGATGCTCTGCGTAAAGATTTCGTGTTCTTCGGTGTTGAAACGAGCCGCCGCATGCTTGGCCGAAATGGCAAAACCCACGGCATTGGCAATGCCTTGCCCCAGAGGTCCGGTGGTGCATTCTACACCCGGGCAGCATTTATATTCCGGGTGGCCGGGGGTGTTGGCCCCCTTGGAGCGGAAGGCTTTCACATCGTCCATGCTCACGCCGAAGCCGCTCAGGTGCAGCCAAGCGTAGAGGAACATGGAGCCGTGCCCCCCGGAAAGAATAAAGCGGTCGCGATTCAGCCAGCGCGGCTCTGCGGGGTTTACATTCAGCAGGTTGCCGTACAGAACGGCACCAATTTCTGCACAGCCTAAGGGCAGCCCCATGTGGCCGGACGCCTTGTCGAAAATGGCATCGATGGCAAGCCCTCGGGCTTGGTTGGCTGCTTTCTGAAGAATTTCCGTGTTCATGCGCGTCTTAGTATAACAAATGGCGCGCTGATGTAAAGGCAAAATGGCTTTAGAAGCGGCTTTCCTGCGTGCTTTTCCGGGGGATTAGGCTTGTGTGGTGGCGGGGGTGGCCTCTTCCTTATCGGCGGATGGCGGCGGAGTGGGTACGCACATTGCCTCCCGCAGGGCGGGAACTTGCTCTCCCTTGCCCAGAGCGGTGGCGAGTTCGAAGCCGAATTCCAGTGCGGCACCCGGCCCGCGCCCGGTAACAATGGCGCCATCCGTTACAGCCGGGCAGGTGCACACTTCCGCGGCGGAGCAAAGCTCTTTTTCCACGCCGGGGTAGCAGGTAACCCGGTGCCCTTTGAGTACGCCTGCGGCTTCCAATGCAATGGGAGCCGCGCAGATAGCGGCCACGGTTTTACCGGCGGCATACATGTCCTGCACGAGCTTCCGCACGCCGGGAGTATCCCTCAGCAACCAGGAGGCCGGTCCCCCGGGCAGCATGATGGCGCTGAAGTTCTGCACCTCGGCATCCACCATCAGCATATCCGCCGCCACAACCATACCGTGGGCTCCCTGCACGTAGCGCCCCTTAAGCCCTGCCGTGGTGACGGGGATATCCAAGCGCCGCATAATATCGATGGGGGCGCAGAGTTCAATCTCCTCGAACCCGGGAGCCATGAGTACAAGTACAGGTTGCATACCGGGCATGATACTCCTCCGGGTAAATGGTGTCAAGGATGGAGTTGCGGTTCCGGTAGGCTGCCATGGGCGGCCTCGCGGGTAAGCTCGCGGAGGCGATTGCGGAGGCGCAGGAGGAGTTGCGGGTGGGTGGGGGCCAGATTATGTTTTTCCGCAGGGTCGGTTTCGAGGCCGTAGAGTTGCCCGGCCCGCCTGCGGACGGGGGGGGATGTATTTGAGCAGTCCTTGGCGCAGGGCATAGCGC
>CAYSYD010000062.1:0-13652 GCA_964435145.1 uncultured Akkermansia sp. | reverse complement strand
AGGAAATGCGGTAGATGACGGGGTCGCGCATGTTCATGTTGCTGCTGGCCATGTCAATCTTAGCACGGAGTACGGCGGCACCCTCGGCATAATCGCCACGTTTCATAGCCTCAAAAAAGGCAAGGTTTTCCTCTACCGAGGTATGGCGATAGGGGGACTCGATGCCGGGCGTAACAAGGTTTCCGCGCTGCTGGCGCATGGTTTCGCGGTCCTGAAAATCCACATAGGCCAGCCCCTTTTTGATGAGGGCTACGGCGCAATCGTAGTAAAAATCAAAAATGTTGGAAGCCCAGTAGAGATGCTCTCCCCAGTCGAAGCCGAGCCAGTGGATGTCCTCTTGGATGGAATTGACGAATTCGATATCCTCCTTACAGGGGTTTGTATCATCGAAGCGCAGGTGGCACACAGCTCCGAGGTGGGCATACTCTTTAGCTAAGCCAAAATCTAAGCAAATGGCTTTGGCGTGGCCAATGTGGAGGTAGCCGTTTGGCTCCGGGGGGAAGCGTGTAATGGGTACTTTGCAGTATCCCTTCTCCAAATCCTCCACTATCATTTCGCGGATGAAATCCTTTTTCTCCTCTGTTGCCATATGCGCGCGATTTTACTCGCAATCCCGCAGGGTGGCAAGCATTTTCCTCCCCATGACGCAACAGCTCTCTGCGATGAAGATAAAAAGCCTCCGGCTTTGCGAGCCGGAGGCGGAAGGTCTGTGCTTTAGAGAGGAAGCTCTCCGGCAGGGGCTTGCCAGTTTTCCGCAGGGGGGCTTTGGGTGCTTTCCTCATTCGGCAGAAGGGTAGAGTTTTCGCCGGCGTTTGTTTCGACTACGGGGGCACCCTGTTCCGGCTCGTAGTTGGGCTCTGCGGTAGTGTTGGTTCGCGGGGGAATGAGCTTGCCTTTGCGAGCTTTGTGCCGCAGTGGCTTGCCGGAGGCGTTCTCAAAATCGCTCATATCCACCATATCGTCCAGTCCAAAGGCGTATCGTGCCATATCGGGCAGGTTTCTTTTGCGCAGTTCCCGCAGGGGAATACGGGCTTGCCCGGATGGCGTGCGAAGGGTAATATAGCCATCCTGCAAGCGGTAGATGACGGCATTGTGGTAAACCTGCCCTCTGGTGGTGGTGGCATCGCCTATGGGGAGACCGATAAGGAGATTTTTGGCAACACTTCGGGAGGCTTTATCCTCTTGGCGAATTTCGTGTTGCAAGGCCAGGATGCGGCTTTTCTGGCGGGAAATCTGCTGCTGCTTTTCATCAATTTTTCCGCGTTGCTCTGCAATCTGCATTTCCAGATGTGCCAGTTTTTTACGCATATGCAGCTGCTCGTCTGCGTGGTAGGCGGCATCGCGCAGAGCCTCTTGCTGGCGGCAAAGTTCCAGATGCTCCAGAGTTGCCAGTTCCAGAGGATTGGGGATACGGTATTGCTGCATTTGCCGGTGCAGGTACCATGCACCGCCCCCCAGTATGCTTAAAAGCAGGGCAACAAGCAGGGTATCGAACAGGATGCTTCCCCATTTCTTGCTCGGCTTTTGTACCTTCTCTACCATTTCCGGCGCAACTTCTGCTTCGGTGGGAGCCGTTGCAGCTTCTTCGGTGCTTTCCTCGGTCCGGGGCGGGGCTTCCTCCGTAGGGGCGGGAGCCGGTAGCTCATCCGGTGCAAATTCGTCTTTTTCCTCAGTCATGTTCAGTGCTGGGTGTGGCGGTTGGCAATTTCATTCTGCATGATGCGGAAGGAGGCGCGGAAAGAATCCAGCCGGTCTTGCAGCTCAATAACCCGCAGGCGTGCCTCTGTTTCTTTTTTGTTCAGAGTGTCCAGCTCCATCAGCAGTTCGGTGAGTTCTTTTTCCCGGGCGGCGATAGTTTCTTCCAACTGCGGAGTGTCCTCGCCTGCTTGTTCGATGAGTGTGTGCATGCGGACGATTTCGCTGCGCATGCGGGCATTTTGTTCGTGGGCTGCACGCAGGTGTTCCGGAGCTGCTGCTTGCGGCCCGCAGGAACTCAGTAAAAGCAGAGCAGGGGCTATCAGGGGTAAAAAGGATTTCACCCCTTCATCATCTGATATCGTTGCCTCTGCGTCAAGCTGCTTTTGTGTCAGACTTGGTGCCGAATGCAGAAAGGGGCTTACGTGGAGGAGTAAAGTGCCATTTGTGCTTCTTTTTTTCGTGCCTCATCAGTTACGGCTTGACGTGCCATGCGGAATCAGGTATTTTCAAGGGCGATATTTATCCCCCGATACGCCATGCCTACTATTTCCCAGATTAATACCATTTCCGTTTTGGTTGAGAATAAGTTCGGTGTGCTTTCTCGCGTAGCAGGGTTGTTCTCCGGGCGTGGTTACAATATTCACTCTTTGAATGTGGCACCTTGTGAGGATACCCGCTTCTCCCGCATGACGATTGCCGTGCGCGAGGAAAGCGATAAGCTGGATCAGGTGATTAAGCAACTTAGCAAACTGGTGAATGTGGTAGAGGTTATCGATTACCGCAATGAGCCGACAATTTACCGCGAGGTTGTGCTTATTCGTGTGCGCTTTGGTGAGAAAAAGCAGGAAATACTCGAGCTTTGCAACATTTTTGGCGGTAAGGTGTTGGATGCTACTCGCGAGATGCTTACACTGGAAATCTGCGGAGGGCAGTTCCGTTTGTCCCGTTTTCTGGATTTGATGCAGGATTACGATGTGGACATGCTGACTCGTTCCGGCCGTATTGCCGTGGTGAAGCCTAAGGCATCCCCCATTGCCTAAAGCTCTCTCCCCTCAGAGATACACAAAGTGCCCGGCCTTGAAAGTGCCGGGCGCTTTGTGTTGTCATTAGCTTTTTTGTTCCTCTGCCGCTTGGTGCTTAGGCGGGGAATCTTTGCCTTGTATGTACCACATGTATCCCCCGATAATGCCGTACAGGATGGTGAGAATCCATCCCATCAGGTTAACTAAGGTGCCAATGATTTTCCAACGGGTGATGAGGGCTAACAGTAAAACAACGAGGCTGACGATGATGCCGATAACGGCCAAAACGATGGAAGAGCCGATATCATGCTCATTAAAAACGTAGTTGATAATGGCCGGGGAAATACCCAGCATGAGTGTGGCGCCAAAGCTGTCCCAGGCATTGAAGGCGTTGTAATCTATGGGTTCATCTGCCATAAAAATGTATCGGGGGGAGTATAGCCTTCTGCACCTGTCTTGGCAATTCCTTTTTTGTCGGGTTGACTGAATTAGAAAAACCCGGTCTGTTTTTGCCAGACCGGGTTGAAGAGAGATGCACGCAGAGCGGGGTTAAACCGTCCAGTCCAAAATAACCTTGCCGGATTTACCGGAGGCCATTACCTCGAAGCCCTCGCGGAAATCGGTGTAGGGAAGGCGGTGGGTGATGATGGGGGAAACATCCAAGCCGGAGCGAAGCATGGCATCCATTTTTTGCCATGTGCCGAACATTTCGCGCCCGTAGATGCCTTTCATCTTCAAACCCTTCCATACAAATGTGTTCCAATCGATGCCGGAGCCTCCGGGCTGGATGCCCAGCAGGGAGATATTAGCCCCATATGCAGAATGGGTAATGATGTCTTTCAGGCAAGCCGGGGCGCCGCTCATTTCGAGGCATACGCCGTAGCCTTCCGTAATTTCCAAATCCTCGCGAGCTGCGGCAATGCTGTCCCCGGAGATAACGTTTACGGTGCGGTCTGCACCCATGGTGCGAGCCAGATTAAGTTTGAAATCGCTCACGTCCGTGATGGTGACGGTGCGGGCACCGGCTTTTTTGCATACGGCGGCGGCCATGGAACCGATGAGCCCGGCACCGGTAATCAGCACGTCCTCGCCCACCAAATCCCAAGAAAGCGCGGTATGAGTCGCATTTCCCAGGGGATCCAGAATGGAGGCGATTTCCATGGGCATATCCTTGTGAATGCGGATAACATTGCTCTGGGGGATGGAAAGATACTCTGCAAAGCAACCGGGGCGGTTTACGCCCACACCCTTGGTGTTCGGGCAAAGGTGGAAAAGTCCCTTGCGGCAGTTGTGGCAGTGGCCGCACACAATGTGTCCCTCGCCGGAAACCACATCGCCGGGTTTGTATTCGCTCACGCCGGAGCCCACTTTTTCCACAACACCGCAGAATTCATGCCCCACATGCATACCTACCGGGATGGTTTGCTGAGCCCAACTATCCCAGTTCCAAATGTGAAGATCTGTGCCGCAAATGGCTGTTTTGTGAATTTTAATCAATACATCGTTCGGTCCCACCTCGGGCATGGGGACATCCAGCAGCTCCAGTCCCTTGTCGGCCCGTGTTTTCACAAGTGCTTTCATGCGGCAAACTATACGCCCCTCCCGTGGTAGACGCAAGCCCCAATTCTGTCCTTGTGGTAAAAAATAATTGGCATGTAAATGTTACTTTCCTGAAAGGAAGGCAGAATATAGACTTGTACCATAGGGGATTTTACTGTAAAATCAGCGCTGCGAATGATAGAAAAACCTCTTCAGTTAGGTCTGGCCGGTCTTGGTACAGTGGGTACAGGTGTGTACGAAACGCTGTTCCGCAACCATGAGTTGTTGGAAGCCCGTGCTAAAATCCCCTATGCGGTAAAGAAAGTGGCTGTGCGGGATGTGGAGCGTGTGCGAGAGGTGGATATTGACCCTGCTTTGCTGACGAATGATTGGCGTGAGTTGGTGGATGATTCGGAAATTGACATCATTATTGAGTTGATTGGCGGTACTACGGATGCCTACCGGCTCGTAAGCTCCGCTTTAGCTGCCGGGAAGCCCGTGGTGACGGGGAATAAAGCCTTACTGGCCGAGTACGGAAGCGAGCTTTTCCGCCTTTCCGCCGAAAAGGGCGTCCCCCTGTATTTCGAAGCCTCTTGCGGAGGCGGTATCCCCATTATTCAATCCCTCCAGAATTCGCTCATCTGCAATAATGTGGAAAGTATTGCCGGTATCATTAACGGTACAAGTAACTATATTCTTTCCTCCATGGAGAAGAAGGGCATGTCCTTCGAGGAGGCTCTGGAGCGAGCCAAGGCAAAGGGCTTTGCAGAGGCGGACCCTTCCTTGGATATCAATGGCTGGGATGCTGCCCACAAAGCTCTTATTCTGGCTATGTTGGCATATGGTACACCTATCGCCCCGAGCCGCATCTCTGTGTATGGTATTGAACGAGTAACGCCCACGGATTTCCGCTTTGCTCACCAACTAGGTTACACAATTAAGCTCTTGGTGGTGATTAAACACCACGAGGAGACGGATGCTCTCGAACTGCGTGTGCAGCCCAGTTTTGTGCCGCGGAGCCACCTGCTGGCAAACGTGAATGGCGTGTTTAATGCCATTGCGGTGAAGGGGGATATTGTGGGCGAGACGATTTTCTATGGGCGGGGAGCCGGCAAGAATCCCACAGCCAGCGCTGTTATTGGGGATATCGTGTTGGCTATGCGTGACCGCCGGCATCCGGATTTCCACACGGGATTCCATCCCTACACTAAAACGCTGGAAATCATGCCACAGGAGGATACAGTTACACCCTATTATGTGCGCTTCCTTGTGCCCAGCCGCCGCTCCGGCGTTATTGCCACCATCGCCACGGCTCTGGCTCGCCATAATATCAGCATCTCCTCCACATCCTCCACTGCCCACGAGGAGGATGAAGCGACGGAAAATACCCATAACGACCTGGTGTTCAGCCTGCATGCCTGCTCTTGGGGGAGCCTGAAGGCTGCGCTGAAGGAAATTGTCCAGTCGGATTGCGTAGCTCCGCATCCGGCTGTATTCCGTATAGAAACCTTTAACTCATAAATAAATATACCATGGCTCTTATCGTCCAGAAATATGGCGGTTCCTCCGTCGGAACCATTGATCGCATTCGGAATGTCGCCCGCAGGCTTATTGAGACGAAAAATGCCGGAAATAAGGTGATGGCCGTTATTTCCGCAATGAGCGGTATTACGGATAAGTTGATTGCTCTGGCTCATGAGGTGATGGATAATCCTCCTGAGCGGGAGCTGGATGTGTTGCTTGCCACGGGGGAGCAGCAATCGATAGCTCTGCTCTGCATGGCCATTACGGATATGGGATACAAGGCCATGAGTTTTACCGGCCAGCAGGCCGGGGTATGCACATATGGTTCCCATACTCGCGGGCGTATTGCCAATATAGAGCCCTCGCGAGTCATCCAAGCGCTGGAGGATGGCTACATTGTGGTATGTGCCGGATTCCAAGGTGTTACTTCTGAAGGGGTTATCCATACGCTTGGGCGCGGAGGTTCCGATTTATCGGCCATTGCAATGGCAGCGGCTGTTAATGCCGACTTGTGCCAGATTTTCACCGATGTGGATGGCGTATACACCTGCGACCCTCGCGTGGTGAAAGATGCCCGAAAAATCCCCGTATTATCTTATGAGGAAATGCTGGAAATGGCCTCCAGCGGCTCCAAGGTCATGCAAGCCCGTTCCGTCGAGTTTGCCAAAAAATTCGGCGTCGTTTTTGAAGTCCGAAATTCCATGAATAACAACTCAGGTACTATCGTGCAAGAAGAAACCACAGCTATGGAGTCCCTCGCTGTTCGCGGGGTGTCTATCGAACGCAATCAGGCCCGTGTGACTGTATCGGGCATTACCGCGCCGGTTCCCTATACGGCACTTATTCTTTCCGCATTGTCGGAAGCAGAAATTAACGTGGACATGATTGTGGCCAATACGGCACATGATGGTATGGCTCGCCAGTCCTTCACCATGAATATGAATGATTTGGGGGCTGCTCAGGCTGCGCTTAAGGGGCTGCTTCCTCAGTTGGGTGAAAAGGCTCGCTTGGAAACGGAATCCGGCTTGGCAAAGCTCTCTGTTGTGGGTGTGGGTATGCGTTCTCATACGGGTGTGGCTGCCACGATGTTCCGCTCGTTGGCCGATGCGGGCATAGCCACGGGTATGATTGCCACCTCCGAGATTCGCATTTCCACAACGGTGGAAGCCGGGGATATTGAGCAGGCCGCTCGAGTGGTACACTCCGCTTTCCATTTGGGGCAGGAGAACGCCTAAAGCAGATTCCCTGATTTTTCCATAGCTGTTTTTGCTGCACACATGCTGGATGAGGTGAAAGAACCGTTACCTCCCGTGGATGCTTCCCCGGAAGAGGCGGAGCTGGAGTTCCGTCCGTGGGTCAAGTGGGCGGCAGCCGGTATTTTGGCCGGCTTATGTGTGGGCTTGGGATGGGCTACATTTAGCTTAGGATACCATCAGGGATACACGGAATCTGCGGCATCCGGCCGTGTACAGGCCTCGCTGAATGAACTGGCTGCACAGAATCTCCGTTATTTTTTGCAGCTTTCCGCAGCAGATGATGCGACGCTGGTAGCACATGCCACCCGGCCGGAGCATTTGGCATGGATTGAGCATCCTGAGATTCTGCGGGAAGCTCGGTGGCTTTTAGCTGAGCAAATGTTGGAGCGGAAGCTGTATGAGCCGGCCATTGCCCTTTTGGACGATTTGTACAAGGGAAAGCAAGAGCCTTGCCCATGGGCGGAGCGGGCAGAAACGGCTGCTTATTTTCTGGCTTTAGGGGCTCACACCTTGCAGGCCAAGGCGTATTACCGCCAAGCTGTTCGTCTGCACGCGCAGGCGGGGAATATGCCGGGACGAGTCCGTGCTTTTAGGGAGCTGGCCATTGTGGAAATCAACACAGCCGGAAATCCCGGGGAATACATGGCCTCTCTGGAGGCGCTGTTGAAGGAATGTGCCGATATGGGAGAAGCTGCACGCTCCTTGCAGCATGTGCTGCTGGTACATAAAGGTATCTGCCACCGCGAACAGGGAGAGAATGATAAGGCTGCCGAATGTTTTGCTGCTGTATTAGAAGGCGCAGAACCCTCCCCCGCCACTGCTTGGGAGGCGGCTTATCTCGGTGCAGCCATGGTGGAGCAGGGGCAATACCAGCAGGCGGAGTCTTTGCTGTGGACGGCTGTTACGGTGCCTACGAATGCGGCGGAGGGCGTGGCTCAGGTGCTGGCTCTGCGCTATTTATCAGTTATCCGGGAGGAACAGGGGAACATACCTGCTGCTTTGGGGCTGTTGAATCGGGCGGAGGGCGTGGCGTCCACTTATCTGTATCGGCGTAATCCCTTTTTGGCAAGTCTGGCAATCCAAAGAGGCTGGCTCTCTCTCGTCATGGAGGATTTTGAGACAGCCTCCGCAGCTTTCGAGCAAGCCTTGGCACATGCACAATCCCCCACCCAACAGGTGCAGGCATTGGAAGGCGTGGCTCGCTGCCGCATGGTGCTGGGAAAAGTGGAGGAGGCTCCCGAATATCTTAAACGCTGCCTCGATTTGAGAAAGTCTCATTTTACTGCATTGCAAGCGGATATGGGGCGTTGCCTGCTGCTGATGGCGCAGGTGGCCGAACAGCTGGGGAAACCTCAGGAGGCGGCTTCAGCATATGCAGAGGCTATACCTCTTTTGAGGACGGAACTTTCAGCTGAAAATAAAGATAATCTCATTACTGCACTTACGGCTCTGGGTATCCTGCAATTTCACCTTTCCCACTGGGAGGCATCCCTTTCTGCTTGGAAGGAGCTTTTGCCCTTGGTACAAGACCAGCCGGACCGCAGAGAGGAAGCGCGCCAGTACATGCGGCAGCTTGCACCCCATGTGTCGGCTCCGGCCGCAGAATCCACCTCCTCGGAATCTTCTTCTTCATAAATCAAACAATTTTTTCCATATGATTCGCCGTTACAGACCTGCCCGCAAAAAAAGCAATCCCACACTGCCGTTAGCGGCAGTGGGCCTTACGGTAGCCGCTTTGCTTCTGTGGGGTATTTATGCTAAGGGGGAGGATATACTGCTTTTTTTTAAGGGGCAAACCATTGTGGTTCCCAGTAATGCGGAGGCTAATGCTAATCTTACCCGCCTGTTGGGGGATTTGTCCGGGGATAAAGCCCGTTTGTTGGATCTGGCGGAGAATTCCCGCACACGCTTGGGCTGGATTGAAAATGCCGATACACGCCGACAGTTCCGCTGGTTCCTCATGACCCGCCTGATTGATAAGGGCCAGTGGGATGAAGCTGTGCGTATCTTGCCGGAGGTGGAATCGCTTGCCCCGGCGGAAGGTCTGGACCGGCTCGCCACGGCCGCCATGGAACATGGGGACTTTGAGTTGCAATTACGCTTGGATAAAGAGTTGCAGGATAAGTTGATGAATGCCCCGGAACAGACGGATTTACTTCTGCGCTCCATTCGTCGCTCTGCTGAAACCTGTGTGCGTATGCAGCGCAACGATGAGGCTATTAAGGCTATTGCTCGTTTGGATTCTCCGGCCATTATGCTGCGCTTAGCGGACCCGGAGCTGGCCACGGAGGCTGCTGCTCTCCAGATGATGCGGGCCGACCTTTGCGCTGTGAAAGATCCTGTGTTGCAGCAAACTCGCAACATATTGGAACAGGCTAAATGGCCTCTTTGTCCTGCTATGTCCAAACTCATGCTGGAGGAGGTGTCCAACACGCTGCACGATAACCCGGCCATCCCGGCAGCTTCCCTTCGGGAGGTGGAATCGAAGCTCCTCCGCTGCCGCGATGCGATGTTGGAATATCCGGATAAGGAGCATCGCCTGCCGTATTGTTACCTCCTTCTGGGGGAAATTCGCTCTCGCCTCGGTAATCACGATGGCTGCGCTCAGGCCTTATCCCTTGCCGCTGCATTTGCTGAGGGCTATGGGGAGATGACGCCTGAGTTGCAAACCCGCATTGCTCGCATTCGTTCCCGCGCCAACGAGGCGCGTGGTTCCGTGCAAGATGCTGTGCAGGATTATCGTTACCTGCTGGAACATGAAAAAGACCCTGCGGAGGTGATGCGCTGCCTTACTTTTCTGGCCACCCATACGGATGGCGAGGAAAAAATCAACCTTGTGCAGCGCTGCTGGCAAATGATGACGGAGCATCCCGATTTAGCTCAGAAGGATGCACGCCCGCGTATTGCCGCAGAATTGGCTGATTATTACTCTGCTCGCGAGGATTATGAAAATGCCCTGAAATGGGTGGCGGAGTCCACCCGCATGGTGGAGGAATCAAACCCCGACCTGACGGATGGGCAGGTGCTGAATGCACGCCTGCGCTTGGCTCTGCTGCACCGCAAAGCCGGCCAAGACCTTACGGCATTCCGCCAGTTGCGAGCCATAGAAGCATCTATCCTGCAATTTTCCGAGGAAGATAGAGCCAAGCTCGATGCCGCCGATAACCAGCTCTTCCGCAAAGTGATGCGCGAGCTTTCCCGCACTTGCCTGCTGATGGGGGATAAAACCACGGCTAAGGTGTTTGCGCGGAAGATTAAGGAAGCCCTGCCGGAGAAAGTTCGCTAATTTGCAGAGCAATGGCCTCCATGCAGAAAAAGAGCTTGATTGCCACGGCTGCTATTTTTTGCTGCCGATTTACCGGCTTGTTGCGGGAGGTTGTCTTTACCTCCCTCTTCGGGGCTACCGGCGCGCTGGATGCTTTCCTGACGGCTTTTCGCGTTCCTAATATGCTCCGCGATATGTTTGCGGAAGGGGCGCTTTCTCAGAGCTTCACCAGTGTGATGAGCAAAGTGGAAAAGCAGCAAGGCGCACAAGCCGCTTGGACTCTTGCCCACCGCGTTAGCTCCCAGCTCATTTCTTTGATGCTTTGTCTGGTCTCCATCGGTATTCTCCTTGCCGGATTCTGCATGCAGCAGCTCTATCCCGAGCGGGCTCGTGTGGTGGTTTATGCACCGCAGGATGCCCCGGCCATGCTCTGTTCGGATGCGGTTTTCCAGCACTTGAGGAAGGATGCCGATGGCCGCACGGAAGCTGTTTTTTCCGCAGTTGATGCCTTGCGTGGCATATCGCCTGAATCCTGCCTGCGGATGAGCCGCTTGGAGGAACTACAACCGGGAGACCGAATTTTGCTGACTACGGCTGCCGAGGGGGTCCCGGCTGCTGCTGTGCGCCTGGAAAGCCAAGGGTTTATGGATTTGGCCACGGATTTATGCCGTATCATGTGGCCTTTCATCCTATTGGCTTCTGTCTCTGCATTGTGCATGGGTGCTTTAAATGTCTTTGGCGTTTTTGGTTTGCCTAATTTGGCCAGTGCTGCATTTAATCTTACCACAGTGGGGGTGGGAACTTTTGTGGGATGGCTGATAGACCCTGCTTTTGGCCCCAAGGCTCTGTATGGTTTTGCGGTTGGCGTGGTGTGTGGAGGCGCTGCGCAGATTCTCTTCCAGCTTCCGAAACTCTATAAGAAGGGTTACCGCCTAAAGTGGGATATCGGGGTGCATTGGCAGAAGGGGCGTCCCCATTTTGCGGATGAGACCGTGCGCCGTGTGTGGATGCTGATGCTGCCCGGCGTGGTGGCTGCGGGAATTACACAGACGAATATTTTTATCAACACATCCTTTGCTCTGTACTTGCAGCCCGGGAGCGTAACAGCCATTTCCGGGGCGTTCCACTTGTGGCAACTGCCTGTGGCTTTGTTTGGTGTGGCGGTGGGTATGGTGGTGTTGCCCACGGTCTCTCGTATGGCACTTGCCGAGGGGGGCGGGCAGGATATTGCCGGGCATCTTGCCAAGGCCTTGCGCTTTGTGGCTTTATTTGCTGTGCCTTCTGCCGTTTTTCTCTGCCTTTGGGGGACGGAAATTGTCAGTATTTTCTTCCAGCGCGGCAGGTTCGATGCCGCAGCTTCCGCCCTTACCGGCTCTGTGCTTGCTGCCTATTCGCTGGGATTGCTGGGGTATGCCGGAATGAAGGTGTTGCAGCCTGTATTTTTAGCTTTGGAAAAACCATGGGCTCCTGCGGGGATAGCATTGGTGTGCTGCTGTGTTTCCGTGGGGCTGAATTACACTTTTGTCCATGTGTTGGGCATGCCCGCCGCCTATTTGGCCTTAACTACCTCCGTGGTGACAACTCTTAATTTCCTGTTTTATTTCTTCTATTTGCGGCGATTGCTGGGAGGAATGGCTTGTGGAGAGCTTATGCCCGGCCTGTACCGCATATGCGCAGCCGGCTTAGTGCTGGCGCTTGTGTGCTGGGGCGGGAAGGTATATTTCTTCACGGATTTCACCGCATGGTGTTTCCTGAATCGCTTTAGTGCCTTGGCTTTGGGGGGGATTGTAGCCGGGTCTGTGTATTTGGCAGCCTGCTTGCTCTTCCGAGTGCCGGAATTAGGAATGCTCCGCCGCCGCAGAGGCTAAGGATTTATTCTTCTGCGTTGCCCAGCATGGTGCGAGCAATCCGCCAGCATGCGGCAAAGGAGTTGGCAAAATCCTGCGGGCGGCGCTCCAGCCATTCATCGATAAGGACTGCCGGGAAGGGGAGTACCCCGGAGATTTCCGCTGCCGGGAAGTGTACTTTCCCATTGTATAAGGCTGCATAGAGAGCTACGTGTTCCATACCCGTTTCCGGGGTGGGGGGCAAGTTCCCCAGATGGATTATGCGGGCGTTTTCGATTCCTAATTCCTCCGCCAGTTCTCGGCGGGCAGCGGTTTCATAATCCTCTCCGGCGTCCAGATGGCCTGCTGCGGAGGAGTCCCATACACCCGGGTGGCGGTCTTTCAAAGGAGAACGCAGTTGCAGCAGACAATCGTGTTTCTTATTGAATACGAGGATATGAACGGCACGGTGCATGAGCCCTTGTTCATGTACCTCCTTTCGGGTGGCTTGGCCTTGGATTTCATCCGCTTCGTTCACCACATCGAATAGTTCTTCCTCTTTCTGGGGAATGCCGGCCAGTGGGTGTGTGTCATACGCATTGGTGAGTTTGACCCATTGTTCCAACCCCAGCTCCTCCGGACGCGCCGTAGGGGAGATGCCTAAGTTTGCGGATACCTCGACCCATGGCGGTGTTTCCGGCAGTTGCTTGTGCATTTGCTTGCGGCGCTGGGAAAAACAGCGCCGCATCAGCTCATCCATCAAACGATGGTCGTAGGGTGGCAGTTCTCGAGCATCCCGCGGGGTGAGCAGCATGACGGTGGAATCTATCTTCGGGCGTGGGTTGAAGGCTTCCGGCGGTACGGTCTTGAGGGCTCGGGGCACCCAATCCATCTGGAGCCTCAGCGAGAGTAAACCATAGGCTTCGTCCCCCGGACGGGCAAGAATCCGATCAATAAATTCTTTTTGCAGCATGACAACGGCTCGGGAGACAGCGCAAGGAGATGTAAGGAAATTAGCCAGAATAGCTCCGCCGGCGGAATAGGGTAGATTTCCCATAAACTTGACCGGCTGTTCCTTGAAAAGCGGGCGGGGGTCCCAGCTGGCACCATCGGCATGGTGTACCTCTACATGGGGCGTTTCTACCCAGCGCTGTCGTTGGTACTCGGCCAGTCTTGCATCGAACTCCACCAATATCAATTTACGGCAAAGAGGTGCCATGTGTTCCGTAAGGGCGCCTGTGCCGGGACCTACTTCCACAACGCAATCTTCCGGCTGAATTTCCAGTTGGCTCACAATCCAGCGGGCGATGTTCTCATCCACCAGAAAATTTTGCCCCATTGATTTGGAGGGAGTAACTCCGGTGCTTTCCAGGACCTGACGAATTTGCGTTGCGTTCATGTTATCCGCGGCATTGTAGCGGTTGGCGGCTCTTTTAGCAAGATTTAATGGAGAAAATCCTATATTCAGACACATGTGTCCCAAAGTTTCGCAGGGAGGAGAAAAGTGATATTCTCTTTCAGG
>CAYSYD010000061.1:0-13669 GCA_964435145.1 uncultured Akkermansia sp. | reverse complement strand
TGGGCGGCCGGTTACGGCGCAGGATTTTGTGTATGCTTACCGGCGTATTCTCCACCCGGAGTTTGCCGGGAAGTATGCGGAGATGTTATACCCGCTCAGGAATGCTGCGGCTTATAATAAGGGTGAGTGTGCGTGGGATGCTGTGGGGGTGAGTGCGCCGGATGCGCGCACGCTTCGCTTGGAGATGAGCGGACCTACGCCTCATTTATTGCATTTGTTGCTGCATTTTACATGGTTCCCGGTGCCGGCACATGCGGTGGAGGCGCACGGGGGAATGCTGGATCGCCGCAGTCTTTGGACCAGAACCGGGCATTGGGTGGGCAATGGTGCTTATGTGCTGGGGTGCCACCGTTTTAATGATAGGCTGGAGGTGGTGGCGAATGCTCGCTATTGGCGGGCGCAGGAGGTGCGGAATAGGGGGGTGCGTTTTCTTCCTGTGGTGAATGGTTACACGGAGACGCGCATGTTTTTGGATGGCAAGATGCATATTTCCAATAATGTGCCGCCGGAGATGCTGGCGGTGGCTAAGGCGCGTGCGCCGCAGGCATATTGCCAAGATGCTTACTATTGCACCATTTTTTACCGTTTGAATACGCGGCGTGCGCCGCTGGATGATGTGCGGGTGCGGCGTGCGCTTTCTTTGGCGGTGAATCGGGAGTCTCTTGTGCGGGATGTGGTGCGCGGGGCGGGGCGCCCGGCGTATGCCTTTACACCGCCGGGGGCAGGGTATGCCTTGCCTGCAAGGACGATTCTTTCCCGAGAGGCGGCGGAGCAGGAGGCGCGCCGTTTGCTGGCGGAGGCGGGGTTTCCGGGGGGCAAGGGCTTTCCTACTTTGGAGCTGATGACTACTTCCCGCGATGTGCAGCGTGTGATGGCGGAGAGTTTGCAGGCGATGTGGCTGAAGGTGCTGGGGATTCATGTGGAGATTCGTTCTTGCGAGTGGACGGCTTATAAGGCGGCGCAGCAGAATGGGGATTATGATTTGTCCTCTTCCTCCTGGAGCGGGGATTTTCTGGATCCGGCTACTTTTGTGGAGCTTTGGCGCAGTGGCGGGGGGAATAATTGTACCGGCTGGGGGAGTGCTGCTTGCGATGCTGCTTTGCAGGCGGCGGCTTCTGCTGCTACGGCGGAGGCTCGCTTGGGGTATTTGGCGGAGGCGGAACGGCTTATGCTTGAGGCGCAGCCCATTATCCCTTTGTATTGGAGTGAACGCACGTATTTGAAATCTCCTGCGGTGCAGGGGTGGTATCCGCTATTGCTGGATAACCACCCGCTGGATGCAGTACAATTGCTTATGCCCCGCTCATGATTCGTTTGCTGTTTAAGCGTTTGGCTCAGGGGCTGGTGGTGGTCTTTGTGCTGCAAAGCATCACTTTCTTTCTGGTGCGCCTGCTGCCGGGGAATCCCTTTTTGGGAGAACGGAAGTTACCTGAGCATGTGATGGCGCAGCTGAATAGCCTTTATGGTTTGGACCAAAGTGCCTTGGTGCAATATGGTAATTATTGGAAGAATCTTCTTTTGCATGGGGATTTCGGTCCTTCGCTGGTGAGGGAGGGTGTGCAGGTGGCGGATATTATTGCGCAGGCGTTTCCTGTATCTTTGGAGCTGGGGGTGCTGGGTATGCTGGTGGCTGTGTTGCTGGGGATTCCGGCGGGGATGTTTGCGGCATATCGGAGGAATTGCTGGCCGGATGCGCTTTTCATGCTGATGGCGATGGCGGGGATTTGTATTCCTTCGTTTGTGATTGCGCCGCTGGCCGGGCTTAGTTTGGGCATGTGTGTGCCGGGGCTTAGTGTGGCCGGATGGGATGATCCGCTGTGTGCTGTGCTGCCAGCCCTTACTTTGGGGCTGGTAAATGCGGCGTATATTGCACGCCTTACTCGCGGTGGTATGGTGGAGGTGCTTTCTGCGGATTTTATTCGCACGGCGCGTGCCAAGGGTGTGCGCCCCATGCGCTTGCTTTTTGTGCATGCTTTGCGGAGTGGGTTGCTGCCGGCGGTATCGTATTTGGGGCCGGCCTTTGCCGCTTTGATTACGGGGTCTTTTGTGGTGGAGACTTGTTTTCAGGTGCCCGGTATGGGCTTGCATTTTGTCAATGCGACTACGGATCGGGATTACTTCCTCATCCAAGCTTTGGTGTTTTGCTATGGTGTGCTTATTGTGCTGGCTAATCTTGTGGTGGATTTGGTACTTGTAGCACTTAACCCTCAGTTGCGCTCTCAGGGCGCCGCATAAGAATTCCCGGTATGGATAAGTTACAATTTGAACAGGGACATTCCCTTTGGCAGGATGCAAGACGCCGCTTGCTGCATAATCGTGCCGCGATGGTGGCGGCTTTTTTCCTGCTGCTGATGGGGATGGCCTGCTTTTTGCTTCCTCTTTTGCCCTGTGTGGCAAATCCTAATGCGACGAATCTTTCTCTCATTGCTGCCGGGTGCAGCTGGGAACATCCTTTCGGTACGGACCAGCTGGGGCGCGATCTCTTTGCCCGAGTGCTTTATGGCGGGCGTATTTCTCTTTTGGTGGGGCTGGTGGCTACGTTTGTGGCCTTGATTATCGGGCTGGCTTATGGTTTGATTTCCGGCTATTGGGGAGGCCGGGCGGATGCGCTGATGATGCGTACGGTGGACGTGCTTTTTGCTTTGCCGTTTATTGTGCTTGTGATTGTGTTTTCCCTGTGCATCGAGGAGCCCAGCCGCCGGCTGACTGCTTGGCTGGTGGAGTCCACGGGGTGGAGCCGCGCGGCAGTGGAACCCATCTTGGGGCTTGTGCCGCTTTTTATTGCCATTGGTGCGCTGGGGTGGCTCACGCTTGCTCGTATTGTCCGCACGCAAACGCTGGAAATTAAGGCGAAGGAGTATGTATTGGCGGCGCGCTCGCTGGGGCTGGGGCATTTCCGCATTCTTTTTTGTCATATTGCTCCGAATTTGCTGGGTACGGTTGTGGTGTACACCACGCTTGCGGTGCCGGGCATTATGCTTACGGAGAGTACGCTCTCCTTTATCGGCCTGGGGGTGCGCGCGCCCAATTCTTCTTGGGGGACTCTTATTAAGGAAGGGGCGGACCGCATGGAGGCCAGCCCGGAATTGCTTTTTTTCCCCGCGCTCTGTTTTTGCCTTACTCTTTTGGCGCTGAATTTCCTGGGCGATGGTCTCCGCGATGCTCTTGATCCCCGCTCTGCAAAGGATTGAGGCTTTCTCCCGGCCAGGAATGGCACTTCCGGTATGGTTCTCTCTACCTAAGCCGTGCGCAGAGGCGCCTAGAGCCTGTCTCCGGCTTGTATGGCGGCATTTTACGGGGGATGACGCAATAGTTATTTGACGCGCGCGCGTATACGCGCGTATAATGCACCCCAACTATGAGCGATAACACTACGACCCCGGAGGAGAAGGAGACGACTCTGACCGGGGCCCCACAGGAGTATGGTGCAGCCCAGATTGATAAGCTGGAGGGGCTAGAGGCCGTCCGTAAGCGCCCGGGAATGTACATTGGAGACCCGGATGAGCGTGGCTTGCATCACTGCGTGTTCGAGGTGCTGGATAACTCGATTGATGAGCATTTGGCCGGGTATTGCAGCAAGATTATTATCCAGATTCACGAGGGCGGGACGATTTCGGTCATCGATAATGGCCGTGGTATTCCGGTGGATATGCACCCGAAGTTCGGGATTCCTGCGGTGGAGCTGGTGCTGACGAATTTGCACGCCGGCGGTAAGTTCGGGCAGGGTGCATACAAGTATTCCGGCGGTTTGCACGGTGTGGGTGCCAAGTGCGTGAATGCACTGTCTGATTTCTTTAAGGCGGAGGTGCGCCGCGATGGCAAGCGCCATGTGATTACGTTTGAGCGCGGCAAGACGGTGGAGAAATTGCATGTGGTGGGTACTTGCCCGGATAGCCAAACAGGTACGGCGATTACCTTCCTGCCGGATCCAACGATTTTCACGGACACGACGGAGTTTAAGTTCGATTTGCTGGCACGGCGTTTACGCGAGCTGGCCTTCCTGAATCCCGGCTTGGTGATTGAGCTGGTGGATGAGCGCACGAATCCGGAGCGTTCGGAGACTTTCTTCTACAAGGATGGTATTCGCGAGTTCGTAAAGCAGCTTGGGGAGAATAAGACGCTCATCACCGCAGAGCCGATAGCCATGAGCGGTGTGCGCCATATTGAGGTGGAGTACGATGGCAAGACGATGGAGGATGATGTGATTGTGGATGTGGTGATGCAGTATAATGACAGCGACCGCTACCAAATCCAGTGCTATGCGAACTCCATTTTCAATGCGGATGGCGGTACGCACCTTTCCGGCTTCCGCAGTTCTCTTACGCGTGCCATTAACAACTATGCCAAGAGCAATAATTTACTCAAGGATAAGGACCCGAGCTTGAATGGCGATGATGTGCGCGAGGGCTTGGTGGCGGTGATTAGCGTGAAGATGCCGAATCCGCGTTTCTCCTCCCAGACGAAGGATAAGCTGGTGAATACGGAGATTGAGGGTGTGGTGAGCAGTGTGGTGTACGAGGAACTCAAAGAGTACTTCGAAGAGAATCCGCAGGTGGCTCGCACGATTATTGACCGCTGTTTGATTGCCTCCCGCGCGCGAGAGGCTGCGCGTAAGGCGCGTGAGAGTGTGCGAAAGAGCGCGATGACGGTGGGCGGTGGTTTGCCCGGTAAACTGGCAGATTGCTCTAACCGGGACCCGAAGCAGTGCGAGCTGTTCATTGTGGAGGGTGATTCCGCAGGTGGTTCCGCTAAGATGGGGCGCGACCGCCGCACACAGGCTATTTTGCCGCTGCGCGGTAAGATTCTGAATGTGGAGAAGGCGCGTTTGGATAAAGCGCTGGGGAGTGAGACGATTCAGAATATCATCACGGCTATCGGCGCCGGTGTGGGCGATGGGGAGGGGGAAGGTTCCTTCGACCTTAGCAAGGTGCGCTACCACAAGATTATTCTGATGGCGGATGCCGATGTGGATGGCTCCCACATTTGCACGCTGCTGCTCACGCTGTTCTGCCGCCATATGCCGCAGTTGGTGCGCGCAGGGTATTTGTATATTGCCCAGCCGCCGCTGTACCGTGTGATTCACCGCAAGGTGGAGCAGTATGTGCAGGATGAGGTTTCGCTGAATCGGAAACTCATTTCCCTCGGTGCCGGGGATGTGACGCTGCGTACCCCGGATAAGAGCCGCGAGTACGATGCAGAGACGCTGATGGCGATTCTGGAGACTCTGATTAATTTGCAAAAGTACGAGGGCAGCGTGGCCCAGCATGGTGGCGATTTCAAGGATTTGCTGCGTCACCGCGCAGGCAATGGCGCTTTCCCGCAGTATTTGGTAAAGGTGCGCTGCGGCAATGATGAGGAGGTGTTGTACTTCCAAACGATGGAAGAGCTGACGGCCTTTTCTGAGGAGAACCGCGATCTCTTCCTCTTCGGGGAGCCGAGCGAGGAGGAGCTGGCTGCAAATCCGCTGCCGCAGCGGGAAGGCCCCAGCCGCCGCGCTCTGCTGCACGAGCTGCACGAGGCGCAGGCGATTACCCGCGTGCTTACGCGCTTGCAGGAACTGGGGATTGAGGCTTCCCGGCTGTTGGATGATGATGCCCCAGTGTTTGAGCTGGTGGAGAATGCCCGCAATGCTGTGACGCCTATTTTCTTCGTGGGAGATATTCTCTCCAAGGTGTTGGAAATCGGCGGGCGCAGTGTTACCATTACCCGATTCAAAGGTTTGGGCGAAATGGACGCTAAGGATTTGTACGCCACGACGATGGACCCCGAGAAGCGCGAGCTTTTGCGCGTGCGCCTCGACGATTCTAACGAGGTTCAGGCGGATAAGATGTTCACCATCCTTATGGGCGATTTGGTGGAACCCCGCCGCCGCTTTATTGAGGATAACGCTCTCAATGTTCGCAATCTCGACGTGTAACCCCCCAACTTTTCAACCTAATTTATGAGCGAAACAAGAATTCGTCCCGTCGATGTGGCAGAGGAAGTCTCCCGCAGCTTCCTGGATTACTCCATGTCGGTGATTATTTCCCGCGCCCTCCCGGATGTGCGCGATGGTCTTAAACCCTCCCAGCGCCGTGTGCTGTACGCTATGCACGAGCTGGGGCTCGTACCCAGCAAGGGTACGATTAAATGCGGTAAGATTGTGGGTGATACCATAGGTAACTATCACCCGCACGGCGACCAATCCGCCTATGGTACTTTGGTCACCATGGCACAGCCTTGGAATATGCGCGATATTTTGGTGCAGGGGCAGGGTAACTTCGGTACGCCGGAAGGTGACCCACCCGCCGCCATGCGTTATACGGAGGCCAAGCTGAGCCATCTGGGCGTGGCTTTGATGGATGATTTGGATAAGGATACCGTGGATTTCCAGCCCAACTATGATAACCGCCTTACAGAGCCGGTGGTGTTCCCCTCCGCATTCCCGAACCTCCTTGTGAACGGCGGTACGGGTATTGCCGTGGGTATGGCCACGAATATGGCTCCGCATAATCTGGGAGAAGTGGTGGATGGTATCTGCGCTTATATAGATAATCCCCTTATTACCAGTGAGCAACTGCGTGCCTATATCAAAGGTCCGGATTTCCCCACCGGCGGCTATGTGCTGGGCTACAAGGGTATCGACAGCTACTTCCGCACCGGGCGCGGCAGTGTCCGCATGCGTGGTAAGATGGAGGTGGTGACCAATGAGAACGGCCGCGAATTCATCCATATTTCCGATGTACCCTATGGCGTGAACCGCGCTGTGCTTCAAGAGCGCATTGCCGAGCTTACCCGCGATAAAATCATTACGGATATTGCCGGTATGCGTGATTTGACGGACTACATCGAGATTGAACTCAAGCGCGATGCCCGCCCGCAAGTCGTCATCAACCAGCTTTACAAACTTACCAGCATGGAGACATCCTTCTCCGTGAACATGCTGGCCATTCACGAAGGGCGCCCGAAGGTACTTACCATGAAGGATGCCATTAACTTCTATGTGGAACACCGCCGCGAGGTGGTGGTACGCCGTACCAAGTTCCTCCTTCGCAAGGCGGAGGATCGTGCCGAGGTGTTAGAGGCCTACCTCATCGCCCTTGCAAATATGGATGAGTTCATCCGCATCATTCGCGACTCCCGCAACCGCGAGGATGCACGCAACCGCCTTATGGCTTTCCGCTTCCCGGTGGAATTGGCCAAGGGCCTCGGCATTCTTATCCACAGCCAGCCCTCCGTGCAGGGAGACCAGTACATCTTTACGGAGCGCCAAGTGAATGCTATTCTGGAACTGCGCCTCTACCAGCTCACCGCGCTGGAAAACGATAAGATTTCCGATGAGTATAAGAAACTCTTGGAACTCATAGAGGATTATCTGGATATTCTGGCCAACGAGAGCCGCGTACTCGGCATCGTGAAGGATGAACTCCGCGCCATTAAGGAAAAGTATGCCACTCCGCGTATGACCCACATCATCCCCTTCGAAGGGGATATGGCGATTGAGGACCTCATCCCGAACGATTCCATGATTGTCACCATCACCCACAGTGGTTACATCAAACGCACCAATGCGGATGAGTACCGCCTGCAGGCACGTGGCGGCAAGGGCGTAAAAGCTGCCACCACCAAGAGCAAGAAAGATGCTGCCGACTTTGTGGAACACCTCTTTGCTGCCCAAAATCACGATTACATCATGTTCTTCACGAACACCGGTCGCGTGTACGTGGAGCGTGTGTACGAAATCGATGAGGCCGCTCGCAGTGCCCAAGGCCGTTCCATTAAGAACCTGCTGGATATGCAGGCGGAGGAGCGCATTGCCGCTATTCTGCGCTTGGAACGCCGCGTGAGCGAGGACGGCAAGGACATCACCTTTGCGGAAGATTCCGGCAATGTCGTCTTTGCCACCAAGGATGGTACTGTGAAGAAAACCGCTTTGAATGACTTTGTGAATTACCGCAAAGCCGGCATTATTGCCATCAATCTGGAGGAAGGAAACTCCCTCGTAAACGCTATGCTCACCACGGGAAATCAGGATGTTGTCATCGTCACCCACGATGGTATGAGCATCCGCTTCCACGAGAACGATATGCGCACTCAGGGGCGCAATACCATTGGTGTGCGTGGCATTCGTCTCCGCGAAGGGGACTATGTGGTGGCTCTTTCCGTGGTGGCTAACGAGGAGGATACCCTCCTTGTTGTCTCCGAAAACGGCCTCGGCAAGCGTACCAAGTTTGCAGAGTACCGCCTCCAGAGCCGTGGCGGTATCGGTATTAAGACGATGAACTGCACGGAGAAAACCGGTCTTGTGGTCTCCGCCACCACGGTGACGGATGCCGACGAGCTTATGATTATGACCACCGGCGGGCAATCCGTTCGCATGAAGGTGGATTCCGTTCGCGAGACCGGCCGCGCCACTCAAGGTGTTAAGCTCATCACCCTCAACGAGAAGGAATCTATTCAGGAGATTACCCTCGTCATCCCCGATGAGGAGGAGGACGATTCCCCGGCGGATGCACCTTCCGCAGAAGCCGAGTCCTCCGCCCCTGCGGAGGAGTCCCCTCAGGAGTAACGCTCTTTCCATTCTAGCCGGAAAAACACCTCTCCTCCCAATTTCGGGACGGAGGGGTGTTTTTGTTATGTTACCGGGTAATTTTCGGGGAGAGCTGCGCAGTAAATACCAAAAGCCCTTCCCGTGTGGTAGGGAAGGGCTTTTGATGTTATGCCTAAGGGCTTATGCCGGCAGGTGGGGAAGGATGTGTTCCCACACTTGGTCCACCGGGATTTGATCGATGCTGCCGGGGGAGACGATGCTGACGGAGCGGGGGCCTTTTAATTGGCCGTAGCGTGTTTTGCTCCAGTATACAGCCACGGTGGGGACGGAGGAGAGGGAGGCCATATGGGTGGGGCCGGTATCGTTCCCTAAGGTGACATAGGAGCGGCGGGCTAAATCGGGCACATCGAGCAGGGCTGTTTTGTTGAGCATGTTGATGGCCATGGGGGTGGATTCGCATATGGCGTTAATTTCCGTGGCTTCGGCATTGGTGCCGATGACTACGGAGTGGATGCCCCTTTCCGCCAAGCGGCGCACAATTTCACAATACGATTCAACGGGCCAGCGTTTGTGTGCGTTTTTGGAGGAGCAACCGGGAATGAGTAGTACATAGCGCTCCGGTAGGAGGTGGAAGTGCTTGTTCGGACCATGCAGGAAGTAGAGGTCCGTAACCTGAGCATGGGAGATGCCTTGCTTTTCGGTGAGTTTTCCGAAGCCTATGGAGCCTTTTTTTTCTACATGCCACTCTGTGCATTCGTGTACGTTGTACCATACGAAGGGTTTGCGAGCAAGAAGGCGTAAAGCAGAAAAGTATTTCTTTTTGGTGCGAGAGACTCCCTGAATATCATACACATGGTCAAAGTCCCCTTTGGCTACTTCTTTGGCAAGTTTAATGAGGCGGGGGATGTTCCACCAAGTTCCCCGATTGTCCACGATGATGTTGGAGAACATGTTCATTTGCTTGGCAATAGGGACGTAAGGAGAGCCTGTCATCAGGGTAAATTCGGCGTTGGGATGTTTTTCGCGAATTTTTTGCATGACTCCTACGGCGATAATGAAATCGCCAAGGGCGCTGAGTTTGATGATGAGGATTTTTTCCATATGCTGTGCTGTTAGGCTTGCTGGAAGAGCATTTTCTCCGTCATTTCACAGATGAGGTGGCCGCAGGTAATGTGCATTTCCTGAATGTGATTGGTGACAGCGGCGGGAACGGGGAGGGCGATATCTGCGGCTTCTTTCATTTTCCCACCGCTTGCACCGGTGAGGGCTACGGTGGTGATGCCCATTTCCGCTGCTTTCCGGAAGGCCAAAAGCACATTCCGGCTGTTACCACTGGTGGAGAGGCCGATGAGGACATCGCCCGGTTTACCGATTCCTTCCACTTGGCGGCGGAATACTTCGTCGTAGCCGTAATCGTTTCCTACGGCGGTGAGGATGGACGTATCCACGGTGAGGGCGATGGAGTTTAGTGCGGGGCGTTCCAGTTTGTAGCGCCCGACAAATTCGGCTGCAAGATGCTGGGAATCCGCAGCAGAACCTCCATTACCACAAAACATGACTTTCCCTCCGTTCTGAATGGCGCGGGTGCATTGGGTGGCAATTTCCTCAATGGTGGCGGCGTATTCCGCCAGTGCGCGGAAGCCATCTGCCACGCCGTTCAGCTCGTTACAAATCCATTCCTTGCTCATATGCTATTTATTTAATTTGTTGATGATGGAGGTGGAGGAGAAGCCTTCCACGCGGGGAAGTTCCACGGCTCTGCCTCCGTAAGAGACGACGAATTGTCCGCCTTTCCATTTTTCTAAGGGGTAGCCTTCTTTGGCGATGACGTCCGGGCGAAGTTTTTGGAGCAGGGGGAGGGAGGAGTCCTCATCGAAGATGACCACATAGTCCACCCATTTAAGGCCGGTGAGCATGGCGGCTCGGGATTCCTGGTTGTTCACCGGGCGAGAGGGCCCTTTGAGTCTGCGCACGGAATCATCGCTGTTGAGTCCCACAAAGAGAACATCGCACAGGTTGCGAGCATTGCGGAAGGATTGCAGGTGGCCGGGGTGCAGGAGGTCGAAACAGCCGTTGGTGAAGCCGATAATTTTTCCTTGGGCACGCAGTTCTGCAATGATTTCCATGGCTTCTTCTGCCGTAACAACGCCGTAGGTGTTTTTTTGCCCGAGTTTTTGGCTCAGTTCCTTGGCGGTGACGCTGGCCGTGCCGAATTTACCCACAACGATACCGGAAGCGGCATTGGCGATGCGCATGGCGGCTTGCATGGGGGCGCCTGCGGCAAGGGATGCTCCCAGCGCGGCCAAGGAGGTATCTCCGGCACCGGATACATCGAATACTTCCTGAGCTTCCGTGGGAATCCAGACCGGCTGCTCTTTTTCATCCCCGGGGATGTAAATCATGCCGTGTTCGCTCAGTGTTACCAGCAGGTTTTCCACGCCATAGCGTCGGCACACTTCCCGCCCGGCTGCTACGGCTTCCTGCTGGAAATCCGGCGCAGTGGGATTAAAGCTGCGGCCGGTTACTCCTTGGAATTCCTTGAGGTTTGGTTTTACTACTGTGGCTCCGCTGTATATGGTGTAGTCGGTACGTTTGGGGTCCACGATGACTTTGCATCCGTGCTGGCGGCAGATTTCGATGATGGCCGGCGTAAAGCGCTCGTCGAAGAGCCCCTTGCTGTAGTCCGAGAGGAGAACGAGGTCGATATTGCGGATGTGTTCTTTCACTTGGCGGAGTAGGGCGTCTAATGCTGCATCCGGCAGGTGGAGTTTTTCCTCGCGGTCCACGCGAAGGAGGTGGTGGCTGCCTGCCACAAAACGGGTTTTTACGGTGGTGCAGTAGTTTTCCTGCTGGAGGAGAAGGCGTACATTGGAGCCTTGCTGCGCCAGTGTGCGGCAAAGGAGGTCGCCATCCGCATCCTGCCCCACTACGCTGATAAGGCTGGTTTGGCAGCCTAAGGTGCAGAGGTTTGCTACTACGTTGCCTACACCGCCGGGCATGCGGGTTTCGCGTTGCTTTTGCAGCACGGGAACCGGAGCTTCCGGAGAGAGGCGACCTGCCTTGCCGTATACAAAGATGTCCAGCATCATATCGCCTACGCAGAGGAGGCGCAGGTCGGCAAATTGTTCTACGTAGGAGGTAAGATTGGCTATGTTGTCTGACATGGGGGAAGGGTGAAAAGAGTTATTCCGATGTTTTTTTCTGCCGGTTGCAGTCTACTTGCGGGTAGGGGTTAATATCATCGTTTGCGATGATGCGGCGCATGCGGCGGCGCTGGATGCTATCCAGAATGCCGTACAGAAGCCTGCGCAGGCGAATGCCGAGGCTGCGGGAGCCCGGTTGCGGTACATCCTTCCACGGGGATTGGAGCCAGATGCGGCGGTAAAGTTCGTGGTCCCAGCGGTAGCAGTAATCCGTTATTTTTGGGCGGCAGGCGAAGTGCCGGATGGAGGGAGCAAGGCATGTGCGCAGCGCGTCCAAAAAGGAGATGCAGCCCCAGTAGCGGTAGCGTTTAAAGAGTTTGCGCGGTTGCAGTTCGTTCCAATTCCAGCGGGGGTGCAGGGCTCTTACTCGCCCATACATGACGCTGTTCAGCCCATCTTGGTCGAAGTAGACAAATTTGCCTTTGTTTTCCTCCATGCAGTTAATAATGGCCTGCTGGGTTCCTTCCTTCCGCATTTGCTCCAGATTCAGCAGCATGACTCCGGAGTTAAAATAGGTGGGATGTTCGTATACGGCCGCAGCGAGGTTTTCCTCTAATTCAAGAGTGAGCAGGGGGGTGATATCCTCGCTGAAGAGGACATCAATATCGGTATAAAGTACCGCAGATTCCCCCGGTAGGAGTTCCGGCAGGAGTAAGCGACCACAGGCTGCTTTAGGGAAGGATTTGGAGAAGGGCATGTGGTCGATTTTCCCTTCCAAACTGATGAATTCCAAAGTGCTGCCCCATGCCCGGCAAAGCTCGCGCATGCGCGAGGTGTCTTTCTCTTCCAGTCCGGCATCCAGAATAATAATTCGCAGCCCGGCAGGGTGCGCGACTGTGTTCAGGAGGGAGTAGAGGGCTATGCCCAGCATCAGTCCGCCGCGCCCATCGGATGCAAACACAACGGGCCAACGCTTTCCGCTGGTGTCGGTGGTGGGCGGAAGGTCTTGGACGGGAAAGTAGGCTTTGCCGGAACTCATGGCGTTTGGAATTAGCGGAATTGCAGCAGGGTTTTCATCTTGGCACGCATGCGGAGCTTGCCGCAGGCCATCGTCCATACACACAGGCGGTGGATGATGTATTGCGTCCAGGTTTGCTCCTTCTTTTGTTTGGCAAAGGCGGCTACTCGAGAGTTAGCTTCTGCATCGATGGTTGATTTCTCGTTTTTCGGGTCGGAGGAGACCACGAGGCTCGGGGAGATGCCGCAGCAGGGAATATCTCCGGTGACGAGGGTGACCCACGCCCACTGGGCATCGTAGCCCAGCCAGTAGCGCTTAAAACCATCCAGAATGCCTTTGGCTCCTTCCTGTGTGTAGATATTACCCACAGCTACCCAAGGTAATTTTTTGGGGAACACGATGCTCCACGGGCAGCCTTCCTGCGGGGTGTGGAGGGGGTAAATCTTCCCATCTCCCGTCCAGAGTTTCAGTGCCTGCCAGCCGCTTGTGTGCTGAGTAAGCCAAGCGATGCCTTCGTTGAATTGGGGGTGCAGCTGCAAATCGTCCTCCATGATGACTCCGTACTCTGCCCCGGAATCCACAAAGGCTTGCAAGGCCTTTAAGTGGCTCATAATGCAGGCATGCTGGTTGGGGGATAGCTCTGCGGCAAATTCGGAAAGGCGGCGCTTGCTGTCATAGGCAGGTAGGGCGGAGATGTCCAAGTCTTTGCCGGCAATGGCTTCGATGCGTTGCAACTCGATACCGAATTTAGCTGCTTGAGCCTCAGCGGCTTCTCGGCGTTCTGCGGCTCGGTCTAAGTTGATGTAGTAATAGCGGATATCGGGAGGAGTACTCATGCTTTCAGACATTACCTTGTAATATAGCATCCGGGTAGAAATTGTCAAGGAGTAACTTATCGTTTATGCTTGGAATGAGTGGAAATCAGGGGTCTGTTTCAAATCTGCTGGTAAAAACTGGTAAAATAGAGCATTCATGAGA
>CAYSYD010000060.1:0-13885 GCA_964435145.1 uncultured Akkermansia sp. | reverse complement strand
AAGTATTATTCTTCGACACCACGCTTCGCGATGGTGAGCAGTGCCCGGGAGCTTCGATGAATCTCCGGCAGAAGCTGGAGGTTGCGCGTCAGCTCGAGAAACTAGGTGTGGATATTATTGAGGCCGGTTTTCCCTGCATATCGGATGGAGATTTTGAGGCCGTGTCGCAAATTGCGCGTACGGTAAAGAATTGCCGGATTGCAGGCTTGGCTCGCTGCGTGGAAAATGATATTCGCCAGTGTGCAGCTGCTGTGGCTCCTGCGGGGGAGCGCGCACGCATTCATACCTTTTTGGCCACTAGCCCGCTGCACCGCGAATTTAAGCTCAAGAAGAGCAAGGAGGAGATTATCAGCATGGCCGTGGCCGGGGTAAAACTGGCCAAGAGCTTGGTGGCGGATGTGGAATTCTCTGCAGAGGATGCCAGCCGCACGGAGCATGATTATTTGGCTCAGGTGGTGGAAGCCGTCATAGAAGCCGGAGCCACTACGGTGAACCTGCCGGATACGGTGGGCTTTACCACGCCTCAGGAGTATATCGATATGATTCAATATGTGTGCAAGCATGTGAAGAATATCGACAAGGCTGTTATTTCCGTGCATTGCCACAATGATATTGGCTTGGCTGTAGCGAATTCTCTGGCCGCCGTCACTGCCGGTGCCCGCCAAGTGGAGGGCACGATTAACGGCATTGGCGAGCGTGCCGGTAACGCCGCCATCGAGGAGGTGGCCATGGCACTTTCCACCCGCCCGGAGGCATTCGGTTTTGCCGCCGGGGAACAGCCCCACCATTTGAATACGCGCGAGATTGTAAAGACCAGCCGTGTGGTTTCCCGCATGAGCGGGCTTTCCGTCCAGCGTTCTAAGGCAATTGTGGGTGAGAACGCTTTTGCCCATAGCTCCGGTATTCACCAGCATGGTATTCTGGCCAAGCGCGAGACTTACGAGGTGATAGACCCTGCCATTGTGGGCTGGGGCGAGACGGAACTGCCGCTGACGAAGCATTCCGGGCGTGCTGCGGTGAAGGCTCGCTTGGAGAAGATGGGGCACACGCTTTCCGATGCGGAAGTGTCTCAGGTGTTTGAGCGCTTCAAGAAGGTGGGCGATAGCAAGAAGTTTGTGTACGATGATGATTTGGCTTCTTTGGTCAATGATTCGTTGGATACGCACAATGGTACCTGGAAGATGGTGGATATTCAGTTTGTGGCCGGTTCTGCCGCACGTCCCACTGCCACGGTGCAGCTGGAGAAGGAGGGTAAAACCTACACGGACTGCGCCATTGGTAATGGCCCGGTGAATGCCTGTTTCAAAGCTATCGACCGCATTACGAAGAGCAAAGGCGCGCTGGTGGATTACAATGTGCGTTCCACTTCCGTGGGGCAGGATGCTTTGGGTGAGGTGACGGTGAAGGTGCAGTTCGGCGATTGCGATTGCAAGCCTGTGTCCGGCAAGGGCGCTGCTACGGACGTCATCGAAGCCTCTGCCCGCGCCTATCTGAATGCAGTGAATCGTAATCTGACGCTGGAAACTCTCGCTACCAACGCCTGATTCGGAGTAATTTATGGAGCAACCTGTTCGCATTATCGTGGGTCTGGGGAACCCGGGACGCGACTATGCAGAAACCCGCCACAATGTGGGTTTCATGGTGCTGGAACGTCTTGCCCGCCGCTATGGAGCCACCTGGAAGATGGAGAAGTTTCATAGGGCAGAAGTAGCGGCGGGCTCCGGTGTGCTTTTGGTCAAACCGCAAACATTCATGAATGCCTCCGGGGAGAGTGCCGGCTCCCTGATGCGTTATTTTAAGTTTGCCCCGGAGCAGGTACTGGTGGTATATGATGATATTTCCTTTCCGGTGGGCACAATGCGCCTGCGTGCCGGCGGTTCTGCCGGTGGGCATAATGGGATGAAATCCATCATAGCCCATTTGGGGACGGAGCGTTTTCCCCGTTTGCGCATCGGTATCGGTGTGCCCGGGCAGAAAAACATGGTGGGGCATGTGCTGGGAAAGTTTGCGCCGGATGAGCAGCCCATGCTGGAGGATGCCTTAAGCAAGGCGGAAGCAGCGGCAGCCATGGTGCTTAGCCAAGGCTTCCAAGCAGCGGCTAATCAGTTCAATATTCGCAAAGAAAAGAAGAAAAAATCCCCCTTGGCTGCGGAGTGTGCCGAAACGACTGCGCTTGCCACCACAGAGCAGGGGGAGCTTCCCCTATCATCCTCATGTCCCGAAAAATAAAGATTCTGTCGATTGTGATTGTGGCCGTTTTGGTGGCCACATTGGCGTATTTTGTTCCGGCCTGGGTATCTGCTCCGCAGCCGGAGGTGGTGCCCCCTGTGGCTCCCGTGCCGGAGAAAGAGCAGGTAACTCCCGCTCCGCAGCCTGCTGCTCCGGCGGAGGTAGTCCCCACCCCCCGGCCGCCCACTCCGGAGGTGGAATCTCTATTGCAACAGGCTCAAGCCGGGGATGCCGTGGCACAGTTTAATGTGGCACGCTGCTATGCTTTGGGGGAGGGCGTGGATGCCAGCCGCGAGGAGTTTTTCCGCTGGTGCCGCATGGCTGCGGAACAGGGGGTGCCGCAGGCTCAGTACACGCTGGGCTGCTGTTATCGCGATGGTGTGGGCGTGGTCCAAGATGCTGCTTTGGCGGAAGAGTGGCTGGGGAAAGCTAAGGCTCAAGGCTATCCCGCTGCGGAGTAAGCAAGACAGGGCAAGGGGGTGTTTTACCCCTTTGCAGAGCCCAGAATAAGCTCCAAGGCGCGGGCTGTTACCCGCTGCCGGAATTGCTTGCGGGAGAGCCCGGGCAGCTGCATAGTCTCCGTATGGAGCGGGCGTGCAGCGCCACGGCGTACGAGTGCGAGGCATACGGTACCCACGGGTGGTTCTCCCTCCGGGGCTGTGGGGCCGGCATTGCCGGAGACGGCAATGGCCAGGTCTGCTCCGGCTTGGCGCATAGCGGATTCTGCCATGGCGGCTACCACCTGCTCGCTTACGGGGCTGTGAGCCTCGATGATTTCTGTGGGAACATGCAGCATGCGTTCTTTCGCTTCGTTGCAATAGCTCACCCAGCCATAGCGGAATACGGCGGAAGCTCCCGGAACCTCCGTAAGTGCCGCAGAAATCATCCCTCCGGTGCAGCTTTCTGCCGTGGCCACGGAAAGCCCTGCGGATTTGAGCGTTTCTACCGTGGCAAAGGCCATCAATTCAATTTCGGTGTTCATGTTCAGGAATCGGAATCTTCGGGTATAAGCAGGGAAACCGTGGCAAAGGCGGCCATGCCTTCTCGGCGACCAATGGCTCCCAGTTTTTCATTGGTTGTGGCTTTAACACCCACACGCTTGGCCGGAACTCCCAGTACTGTGGCCAGCGTTTCCTTCATTTGCGCTACAAAGGGCATAATTTTGGGTGCTTCGGCAATGAGTGCGCAGTCGGCATTCACCACGCGCCCGCCTTGTATGCGGAGTCGCTCCACGGCTTTTTCCACGATGCGCAGGGAGCAGATATTAGCACAGGCGGGGTCACCCGGGGGAAACCAGTAGCCGATGTCCGGCTCCCCGATAGCTCCCAAAATAGCATCTGCTAAAGCATGGCAGAGTACATCGGCATCGCTGTGGCCGGCCAGCCCCTTGGTGGGATGCACTTGCACCCCGCCCAACCAGAGCGGGCGTTCCTCCTCCGCAAAGCGGTGAATATCGTAACCTAAACCTACAAGTGTAATCATCATCTTTTTCAGGGTTAATGAGCTTCTAACCAGTTGGCGGCAGTATTAGCCTCCACCTCCAGCGGTACATCGTTGGGCAGGGGGAGGGCGGAGCGCATGGCCTCCGTAATCCGGGGGATGAGTTCCTGTTCCTCCTCGTGCAAATCCACAAGCAATTCATCGTGAATCTGCATGATAAGGCGGCTGCGGCGTCCTTGCAGCAGTGCGGCCACCCGCACCATGGCTATTTTAATCATATCGGCAGCACTGCCTTGGATGGGGGTATTGATGGCTGTGCGCTCCGCCGCCGTACGGAGGTTAAAGTTGGCACTGGTCAAATCGGGCAAACGGCGGCGGCGCCCGCAGAGGGTTTCGGCGTAACCGCGCTTGCGGGCTTCTGTTACCAGCCTTTCCATATAATCTCTTACACCGGGGAATTGGGTAAAGTAGTTATCGATGAGTCCGGCGGCTTCTCCACGGGGGCAGTCTAAGCGTTGGGAGAGCCCGAAGGCGGAAATGCCGTAAATAATACCGAAGTTAACCGTTTTAGCGGCACGGCGCATTTGGGGTGTAACCTCGCTGTGGGGAAGCCCGAAAATGCGAGCGGCCGTTTCTGTATGGATATCGCGCCCGGAGCGGAACGCCTCAATCATACCCTTATCGCCGGAGAGGGCTGCCATAAGCCGCAACTCCACTTGGGAATAGTCTGCGGATAGGATGCGGTAATGGGCATCCCTTGCTACGAAGGCACGGCGGATAAGGCGCCCGGCCTCGGAGCGGATGGGGATGTTTTGAAGGTTGGGATTTTGGGAGGCCAGCCGCCCGGTGGCCGTCACCATTTGGAGGAGTGAGGAGTGGATACGCCCATCCGCCGGGGAAATATAGCGGGGCAGGGCATCCAAATAGGTGCTTTTGAGTTTGTTTAGCTCTCGGTACTCCAGAATGTCCGCTACCAAGGGGGAAATCGGCACCAGTTTGCGGAGTGTTTCCTCATCCGTCACATACTGCCCGGTGCGTGTTTTGCGGGGCTTATCCAGCAGTTTCAGCTCATCGAAAAGCAGCTCTCCCAACTGGCGGGGGGAATTGAGGTTGATAGGGCGCCCCACTTGAGAATCAATGCGTGCGCGGAGGGAGTCAATCTGAGCCCCCAGCTCCGCAGAGCTTTGCTGCAATTGTTCCGGCTCCACACGCATACCCTCGAACTCGATATCCGCCAGTACGGGAATAAGCGGATATTCCACCATCTGCATCAGCTTTTCCATGCCTGCTTCTGCCAGACGCGGGTGCAGCACATCGTACAATTGCAGTGTTATATCGGCATCTTCCGCCGCATATTCCGCCATGGTTTCCAAGGGTATGGCTGCGGTATCCAGCTCTTTCCCCTTGCCCGGGGCAATCTCCTCTAATCGGATGGTGCGGTAGGAGAGCAGCGCTTCTGCCATATCATCCATGCCATGCCGCAGCTCCGGGTGCAGCGCACAGTGTGCCAGCATGGCATCTGCATATGGCCCTTGTACCGCCAGCCCGGCGGCTCTCAGTACTTGGAGGTCGAACTTCATGTTCAGCCCGATTTTCTCCGCCGGAGTGCTAAATGCGGCTCGGAAGGGCTCCAGGCAGGCGGGGGAATCCACCGGAACGTAGTAGGCCTCGTGTGCTTCCAAACAGAAAGAAATGCCCAGCAGGCGATTTGTAAGTGGGTCCAGCCCTGTGGTTTCCGTATCGAAAGCCCAGCGGGAAGCCGTTTCCAGACGCGCCGCGAGCTTGCAGCGCTCCTCCTCCGTGCGAATCAAATGGTAATGGTGCGGGGTGGTGGCTGCCGTGGACAATGCCGGCGTAGAGAAGAGGTCCTCCTGCATGGGCTCCTCCTTAGGAGCGGCGGCGGCGAAGAGTTCCCCTAAATCTTCCGCAGAATCCTGTGCTGCCGCGCGACCGCAGAGCTTGCGGGAAAGCTCGCGGAACTCCAGCTTGGTCAGCAGGGCGGCTAGGGCGGTTTGGTCAAACTCCCGGCGCAGGCAGTCCTCCGGGGTAATATCCAGTGGTACATCCCGGCGTATGGTGACCAGCTCGTAGGAAAGTCGGGCGCTCGTGGCATTGCTCTCAATTTTTTCCCTCATTTTACCTTTAATTTCGGCGGAGCGAGCAAGCAGTTCCTCTATGGAGCCGAATTGCGCAATGAGTTTACGCGCTGTGACGGCTCCGATGCCGGGCACACCGGGCACATTATCGGAACTATCGCCCATGAGCGCCAGAATATCGATAATCTGCCGGGGGCGGGAAATTCCCCATTCCTCCATGAAGGCAGTATCGCTCACCTGCTCGAAATCGCTTCCCTTTTTGCCGGGGCGCAGAAAGGAACAGGTGGGGGAAAGCAACTGCCCCAAATCCTTGTCCTTGGAAACCATGTATGCTTGCATACCGCCAAGCTCATCGCTCATGCGGGTAAGAGTGCCAATCAAATCATCCGCTTCGTAACCGGGAATGCGCAACGTACGGATACGCATGGCGGCCAGAATATCGGTTATCCACGGGATGGAATCGCGGAGTTCTTGGGGCATGGCTTGGCGGTTTGCCTTGTATTCCGGGTATTGCTCATGGCGGAAGGTGGGACCGGAAGGGTCCAAGCAGGCTACAATGTGGGTAGGGTTGTACTTTTCCAGCAGATGAACCACCGTATTGATGAAGCCGAACATGGCCGAGGTGTTCAACCCGGCAGAATTCCGCATCGGAGAATTGATGAATGCGTAGAAAGCGCGGTAAATAAGCGCCATGCCGTCCAGAATGCAGAAAGTACCCATGCTAGGTGCAGTGTATCATGGATGCTCGCCTGCGGCAAGTGTGAAAATGATGTGCGTGTTCACAATGCCCGGCACGCATTGTCCCTCTTGGCGGGCAGGGGTAAACACCCAGTGGCGGCGTACCCAGTGGCGAGCGGTAGTGTTAAACTCGCGGTGGGGGCTGGGGGCCGTTATTTCCACAGTGCTGGGGGCACCGGAGGCAGATACATGAATGCGGAGCCCCACGCGGCCTTCGATGCGGCGGCGCTTGAGCGCGGGGGGATATGGTGGTGCCGGGGTATGCAGATAAGCCGGAGCTTGGAGGGCAGGGGGCGGTTCCCCCGCCCTTCCTGCCGCGGAGCGTTTGCTCTGCGGTGCATCAGAAATCTCAGCGTGAGGCGGAGAGAATTCCTCAATCTCCGGGTAGAAATCCTCCGTGGGAGCATCCGTGTCCAAAGATACTTGCGGTGCTTCCGGGGGAAGCAGGTGCGTAACCTCTGCTGCCGGGAGTATAAGCGGCAGCCGGGGTTGTGGCGCTGCTGCGTGGGGAATAGCTTGTGTTGCACTTTGTGGGGATTTTTTTTTCTTTACGGGAGACTGTGCTTCTTCTGTATACGGAACGCCGTGAAAATGGCAGTGGTTGCCCCCGCGAAAGAGCTTCGGGTGCGGGAAAAGAAGTGCCGTCACACCGCAGCCAAGCAGTAGGAGCAGCAGCCCGCCCGCCAAACGCTCCGCCATGCGCTGTCTCTGTTGAGCCAGCTGCGCCGTAGAGTAGCGGCTGTATTTGTGGAAACGGCTCATGGTGTATCCACCCAGAGATAGTGCCCCTCCGTAACATCGAAGATTCCCGGCACTTGTGGCGCGTGAATTTGCGCATGGTGCAGCAGGTAAACGCGGTTTTCCTTCCACCCGGGAAGCCATATGGCACATTCCCGAATCCTCTGCTCAATCGCTTCCAAATGCGGAGCTGTGGGGTGTGTTCGGTATTGCTCCAGCAGCTTATCCATGATTGCATCTTTTAAGCCGAAGGGAGATTGATTTCTTGGGGCGAGGCTGCTGAAGTACAGAGCCGGCTCCGGTGTTTCCGTGGCTGCCGTGGCCCAGTACAGCAACTCGTGGGTGCCTTCCTCTTGGCGTCGTTGGGAGTTTTGCCAGGAAAGCGTTGTCGGTATAATTTCCGCTCCGCAGGTGGCTGCGCTCTGCGCGAGAAGATTCACCAGTGTTTGGATTTTTTCTATGGGCGGATGCAGCAGTTCCACCCGCAGGCGGGTACCATCTGCCTTTCGTAAAATACCATCCTGCCCTGCTTGTGTGTATCCGGCTCGGGCAAAGCAGGCACGCGCTTTTTCCGGGGAAAAATTCGGTAGTTCTCCCTCTTGCGGGCAGAGCGTGCCGTAGCCGGTGTGGAAGTTGTGTAAACGCTCTCCTTCCCCCTGCGTAATGGCGGCTATGGCTCGATTCATATCCATGGCATGCAGAAGCCCTTGTCGTAGGGCGGGGGCGGGCAGTGTGGCGGAATTCAGGGCAATACCATAGGGCGGCATGGGATATTCCACTGTATAACATGACGTGCGGATGCCTTCGCGCGGGGATTTGTGATAGCGATTCCATGCAGCGACATTGCGAGTTTGCAGCACATCCAACTGCTCCCGCAGAAAAAGCTCCCACACCTGAGCTTCGTCTTGGAGGAAATGGTGTTCGATGGTGGCGGCGTTAAAGCGGAATTTGTAGCCGGGCAGGCTGCTGCCCCACCACCGGGGAATGCGTTTGAGGCGGATGTACTGCCCCCTCCGAGCCTCGTCCACCGTGTAAGCCCCGGTGGTGGGGGGCACACGCCACGCATATTGCTTGCGATAGGTGGAAGCGGAAAACTCGGTATAGAAACCGGGCTCTGCGGCATACAGCAATGCCGCTATTTGGCGCACCGGCTTCGGTAAGGGCTTTCGCAGGCGCACGGAAAGAACACCCTCCCCATGAATGCGTAATTCTGCAACATGTTCCGCCAGTGCATCGTACTCCGCACAGCGGAGTTCTGCTTGCAGTAGTGCGCCAAGCAGATAATCTGCGGCGCGCACAGGACGCCCATTACTATACCGCGCCAGAGGGTGGATACGGTACCAAACCTCCATCCCTGTGTGGCACCATGCTGCGGCCACTGCGCCCAGCGGCTCATCCTTGAGCGGATGATGTGCTACCAGCGGCAGCGTAACTGCGCGGAAGAGATTGTGGTGGAAAAATTGCGGTGTGGGGCTGCCGAATGCAAGAAGGTTGGAAGGGTAGGGACCGGCATTGCTCAGGCGGAGGCGTCCGCCCTTGCGGGCTGCCGAATCTCCGGCCTCCTCCGTATTTGCGCTGTGTTGCCATGGCAAATCCTGCGAGGGGGGCGGGGCTTGGAGGCAGAGTTGCAGTCCCGGTATCCGGGCGGCTCTTGCGGCCATATCCGCCGGGTAGGGCATGGCCTGCGTGGCTTCCTCTTTAACTGAGGCTTGAAGTGCAGATTCCTCGCCGCGCCAATTCCACCATAGAATCCCTAAAATGAATAGTGCGTATACCGTGGCAGCAAGGAGAATGCGGCGAGAAATCATGACTGTTGGCGTTTAGAATTGAAGAGTGCAACCTGCATGCACGGAGGTGCCGGCATTGAGCATGCTGATGTTCTGCTGCATGCCCCAGAGGGTATCCGTCACAAACTTTTGGTTCGTAAGGTTTTCAATGCGCAGGTGGAGCAGCAAATGCTCGGTTAGCTCATACTGTGCCCACCAGCGTAGCGTGTAGTAGGAATCCTGCCGCCCGGACCAGTCCGTACGCTTGAGCGCGGCCACCAGTCCTAAGCCCGTGGTAAATCCCTCCCATGGCGTGGTGGATAGCTCGGCAGACCAAGTTTGCCGCGCCGTGTAGCTCATCTGCTGCCCCTGCTTGTTTTTGGGGCTGGTGAGTGTGCAGGCTACACGGTAGCTTGTGTTCCAAGCCTCCTCCAGCTGGCCGTGCATCAATAACTCAATGCCTTGGCCCGTTTGGTGGGAACTTGCATTTTCCCAATCAGTTATACCTGTGTTGTTATCTGTTTGCGAGGTAATGGCATCCTGCGTGCGTACCCAGAAAAGATTGAATCCAAGCAGCTGCCCCTCCAGCCATTCATGCTCCAGCCCGGCATCGGCACTCCAGCCGGTTTCGCACTCCAACGCAGGATTTCCCCGGTATTGCAGCCCATAAGGAGAGAGGTAACTGCCCTTCATCCGCTGGAACTCTGCCGGGGCGCGGTATCCCTGTGCCACAGAGCCGTACATTCGCGTGCGGGATTCGTTAAAGGCATAGCTGGTAGCGGCCCGCAGCGTATACTGTGTTTCGTACACATTACTCAGGTCGCAGCGGGCGGCTAAGGTGTTTTCCCACCCCTCTGTGGGAGTAATGCTGTGTTCCGCATAGAGGCTATACACGTGTTCCAGAGCGCGGCCGCTGCTGTATGTTTGCCCATTATTTTCCGCCATGGACTCGCTGCGGCTCCAAGTGAAACCCGCTGTGCTTTGCTGGTGGCGGCACCAGCGGTAATGGTTGCGCCAGTCCGCCTGCACATTTCGTGTTTGGTGGTAGGTGCCTTTCCCGAATTGGTAATCCGCGCCGAAGTAACCGGCCATAAGAGAACTGGAAAATGCATGGCTGAGCTGACTCTCCCAGTGGGCAGACACCAAATTAGTGCGCATGTGGTAAGGTGCGGCAATGGCTTTCTCCGTGAAATTGAGCCAATCCTGCTGCATGGCAAGACTCTGGTAATCGGCATCTTCCCGGCGGTAGGAAAACCAGAGATTGTTTTCCTTATTCAGCTCGTAATCCAAGCGCAGAGCCATGGATTCGTTGATGTATCGCCCCACCTTGTCCGGCATGGAAAGCCCCGGGGCTGTGTGGATATCGTTCTCCGTGCTTTCGTATGTGGCGGAAAGGAAGAATGCCAGCGGTCCCTGCTGCCCTTGGGTGGTGAGGTTGCCCGTGTAACTGTTAAAACTGCCGTACTCGTTGAAAAGCGAGGCGCTTGGTTCTCCCTCCCCTCGGGGTGTTTCCATCCATACCACACCGGCATTGGCTCCGCTGCCGTAGATGGCGCCTTGGGAGCCGCGTAGCACTTCCGCCGTCCCCAGATTAAACAGATTGGTACGGGCGAGAATATTACCGGTAAGCAGGCAATCCCCGGAGCTTTCGTACAAACGCATGCCATCCATAACCGGCAGAATATCCTGCCCGCTGCTTTTCCCGCGCATAGCGAGGTTGAGCATATTGCCCCGCTGCCCGGCTCCCCCCCCGGGCAGGACATAAACCCCGGGAACGGTGGTGAGTGCTTCCGATACGGAGCTAATGCCCTCCTCCCGTAGTTTCGGAATGTTCAGGATGGTGACGGATGCTCCCGTTTGGTTGTAGGGTACGGCTGCACCTCCATGGGCAGAAACCGTTATGGGCGGAAGCTCTGCTTCCGGTGCTGCGAGAGCTGTGCCGACCGGTTGAGCCAGCACACAGGAACTTGCCAACACATGGGCAAGTACGGCGTATACGGCACCGCTGTGGGATGCCTTGGTGTAGTTATTCATTTTGGTATAGGTGGCCATGGCGGGGGCAGTGCATCGCTGCGCCCCAATTCCGGCGAGTCTCCATGGCTGGCATTCCGACTGAGCGCCTTGCAGCGCAACACGGTTGCGGCACAGTGGCGGATTCTCACCGCCTTTCCCATCTATTTCCTGCGGCTTCCCGCCGCCTCCCGGAGCCTCTCCGTGCAGCATTTCCCGCACGGTACATTCCTATCTAAGCACACAGCCGCCACCTTGGCGAGCGTAAAATGCCCGCCTATGCTCGGAAATCCTCGGAAAACAGATTTTTTTACGGGTGTTCCATCTTACGGATGTCCTGAGTGAGGCGCATCGCGCAAAAATCGGGTCCGCACATGGAGCAGAAATGTGCTTTTTTCGCGCTGCTGTGGGGCAGGGTAATATCGTGGTATGCCCGGGCTTTGTGCGGATCCAGAGAAAGATTGAATTGGTCATCCCAGCGGAACTCAAAACGGGCTTTGGCCAGAGCATTATCCCGCAGCTGTGCCCCGGGATGCCCTTTCGCCAAATCGGCAGCGTGTGCGGCCAGTTTATAGGTAACAACTCCCTCCCGCACATCCTCCCTGTCCGGCAGCCCCAAGTGTTCCTTCCGGGTTACATAGCAGAGCATGGCGCATCCCCTCTGGGCAATAAGAGCCCCACCGAGGGCACCGGTAATGTGGTCGTACCCCGGTGCAATATCACTTGCCAGCGGACCGAGGGTGTAGAAAGGCGCCTCGTGGCACCATTCGAGCTGCTTTCGCATATTTTCCGGCACCAGATGCAGCGGAACATGCCCCGGGCCCTCATTCATCACCTGCACACCATGTGCCCATGCGGTGCGGGTAAGCTCCCCTTGGATTTCCAACTCCGCCAGTTGGGCAAAATCGTTGGCATCCGCAATGCTGCCGGGGCGTAATCCATCTCCAATGGAAACAGCTACATCGTACAGAGACAAGATGCGGCAAATCTCCTCCCAGTGGGTGTAGAGGAAATTTTCTTCTTGGTGGAGCATCATCCAGCGGGCTATGATGCTTCCTCCTCGGGATACAATACCCGTGGCGCGGCGTGCCGTGTGGGGCACAAAGCGTTGCAGCAGTGCGGCATGGATGGTCATGTAGTCCACTCCTTGGCACGCCTGCTCAATGAGTGTGTCGCGGAAAATGGGCCACGAGAGATGCTCCACCCTGCCACTGCATTTTTCCAGAGCTTGGTACATGGGCACAGTGCCAATGGGAACAGGGCTGTTGCGGAGAATCCATTCTCGAGTACGGTGGATATCATTGCCCGTGGAGAGGTCCATCACAGTATCGGCTCCCCAGTGTATTGCCCAGCGCAACTTTTCCACCTCCTCCTCAATACCGGAAGAAATGGCGGAATTCCCAATGTTTGCATTGATTTTACAGAGAAAGTTGCGCCCGATAATCATGGGCTCTGCCTCCGGGTGGTTAATGTTTGCCGGAATAAGAGCCCGCCCCGCTGCAATCTCATCCCGCACGAACTCCGGCGTAAAGAAAGCCGGCATTCTGCTGCCGCTCCGTTGCTCTGCCGGATGCTGGTAATGAAGCTTTGCCCGCCGGGTTAGGGAGGCAGGGGAAAAATCGGGGTCGGACTCCAATGTGCTGGGGCGGGGCATGCCGGTGCCTAATTCCTCCAGCCGGTGTTGGATGGCCTCCGGTCGGCTCTTCTCGTGGGGAAATTGGTCATAGAGTGCTTTGAATGCTTCCTCTCTGCCCATATTCTCCCGAATGGCCACATACTCCATTTCCGGGGTAATGATGCCTTGCTTTGCATATGTGCGTTGCGTAGGCGGGCAAGAGGCATCTTTCCCCCGCAAATATCCTTGCCGGGTGCTTTCTGTATCGTTGCGTGCGGCAATCCACTCCACACGCAGGGCAGGCAGCCCATGCTCCACACTTCCTTGAAAATCCTCATCTCCCCATGGCCCGGAGCAATCATAAATGCGCACAGGCTCGTTTTTTTCGCTGCTCCCATCGGGGAAGAGCGTGTCCTCTTGCTCCACCTCGCGCATGGATACCCGAATGTGCGGATGCAGCTTGCCGGGTACATAAATGCGGCGAGAACCGGGATATCTCAAGTCTGCTGTGTTCATGGCTTTATTTTAATCCCATCATGTGAGGGGGGAAAGCACAAAGGTTGCCATAAAACAACGTGGGGAATGACGCAAAGAGCCGTTTTCTTGCTTGCAACGCAGGCGGATTGCGGTAGAATAGCCGCATTACCCGCACATGCCCTGCGGGTCGCACCATTTTAATACCATGAGCGCACTCGAATTCATCCGCAAAAATTCCATGCTGGTTCTTATCGTTGTGGCCGGCGTGGGCCTGGGTCTCATCATGATGGACTATGGCGATTCCAGCAAGTTTTCCCGCGATTTCTACATTCAGGTGAATGGGAAAAATTACACCTACCCGGAGGCTGCCGCCTTGGGAGAAAACGGGCAGGCTTACCTCCAGTCCCTCAATTCCTCTGCGGGCAGCAAAGTACAGGCCATGTTCGATAAGGATGGCGATGAGGAACTGAGCCAAACGGAAGCCGCCGCCATGCAGGCATGGCTTTCCCAGCACCCGGAATTCCAGCAAATGCTCGACCATGTGGCCGATGTCTACCAGAGCTGGAGCTATGGTTTTGCTGAGGATGGCGGCTTGAATGTGGCCGTAAACCGTGCCATCCTCCATGCCGAAGCGGAAAACCTCGGTATCTCTCCCTCCAAGGAACAGGTGGATGCCTACCTGCAGGCCATACCCGCATTCAAAAAGGCGGACGGCAGCTTCGACCAGGAACTCTACCACCGCCTTACCGGCTTCCGCAACGGTATGGCCAATAACC
>CAYSYD010000059.1:0-14000 GCA_964435145.1 uncultured Akkermansia sp. | reverse complement strand
TCATTGTATCGAGCCAGACCGGACATAAACACCAGCAAATCTGAAACAGACCCCCTTTTATAAGCATCTGTTCTTTTTTCAATCCTAGCATGATAGAAAGCTTGAACAGAGTACGTATCTATGATGTCTTAACTTTCAAAGCAATGAAAACCGCATCTTCCATCCTTACGGCCATTGCCTTGGCAATGGTAACGCCTACACTCATGGCGGATATCATCTCCTTGGGCTTCTCTTCCGCTCGTGCCAATAAAGCTCAAGTACAGGGCAACTGCGACCTGATGGCCTCTAACACCGTGCGCGCCAGCCTCGTAGGCCAGCAGGATATCCCGGTTCCTTCCGCTACACAAAATCCCCAAGCTAAGCCGGAAATGGCTCGCGTGGCCGTATTCCAAGTGGTAGAGCCGCTGGCGTACCGCCGCTATGTACGCTTTGGGGACGGCCAGCTCATGCCCGGCATGCAGTTCACCATTGCAATGAACGATGAACTCCCCGGCCAACCTGCAGATAACATCGATAAAATTGCCGCCATGCAGCCCGGGCAGGAAGCGATTATGCGTGTAGACCACCTCTACCTCATGGATGGGCAGCAAGGTCAATCCATCCGCGTATGCGCACGTTTGGCAGTTCGCCCCATGGGGGAAGAGCAAGCCCCTGCCCCCACGGCTGAAGAAACCGCACAAATCGCTACTCCGCCCGCACCGGCACCCCCTGCTGCGGCAGCTGCTCCGGCTGCAGCGGCTGCTCCTGCGCCGACGGCACAGCCAGCCCCCCTGCCCACCAGCGTAGCGCCTCTTGGCGGTGCCCGCAATCCGCTTTCTCTGGCGCCCACGCACTATGCACAAATGCGAGGCAGCAGCTCCAGCGTCTCCATTACTCGCGATGCCGCCGGCAACATGCAACGCGTAGAAGTAACCCGCAACTATGATTCTACCACCGGGCAAACCACTACGCGCATGTTCATCAACGGTGTAGAGGTGGATCCGCAAACGCGCCAGCCGCTGGCTCAGCCTCAGGCTATGCCCCAGCCTACGCCCCAGCCTGCCGCCGCTGATATTCCGACTCCCACGGCCGAAGGAGATGCTGACGCGCCCATCGTGGAACACAACACGGCTCCCATTCCGGATCCGCTTGCTCCCAGCACACCTGCAGAAACAGCCCCCGCGCCTGCTTCCACGGGCGATGGGTTCTAAAACCGAAAGGCCTTTTTCTTTTATCTACCCCCAAAAAAATCCATGCAGCGGTGAACGCTGCATGGATTTTTTTCACCTATAGAAGAGGTATTACACCTCCACCACGGGCTCCTCATCGTTATCCTCCCCGCCATGGGCGAGAATGAACTGCAAATCATTCAAGTCCAAGCTGGAAGCAAAGCCTTCATCCCCAAGCACATTAGTGACCAGCTGGTTCTTCTGGTGCTGGAGTACACGAATCTTCTCCTCCACGGAGTCACGAGTCAGAAGGCGGTAAGCAATCACCTTATTCTTCTGGCCAATTCGGTGTGTACGGTCAATAGCCTGACTTTCCACAGCAGGGTTCCACCACGGATCATAAAGAATCACATAGGACGCGGAAGTAAGGTTCAAACCGGCACCACCGGCCTTAAGGGACAGCAAGAACACACTCGGTTCCTTAGTCGTCTGGAACTTCTCAATAACCTCCTTACGATTGGGCGTCTTACCCGTAAGGTAATGGAAGGGGCGATTCTCCGACTCCAACCGTTCCTTGATGATATCCAACATCGTAACGAACTGGGAGAACACCAGTACCTTGTGCCCTTCCTCCCGCAGCTGGTCGAGCAAGTAGAACAAAGCATTCAACTTAGCGCTTTCCTCTTTCTTATACTCCGGTTTCAGCAAGCCCGGGTGGCAGCATATCTGGCGCAAACGCATAAGCCCCTGAAGAATGGCAAAGGAATTCTTCTTCACGGATTCGTCCGAATCCACCCCAAGCAGAGCCTGCTGAATACGGCGCAGCTGAGACTTGTACAGCTGGCGCTGTATGCCTTCCATCTTGGCATATACTTCCTCCTCCGTACGCGGAGGAAGGTCCTTGGCCACCTGTTGTTTCGTGCGGCGCAGCAGGAAGGGTTTGAGGCGAGCAGCCAAGCGGTTCTGGCTCTGGGAATCCTTGCGCTTATCGAAGCGCTTTTTGAAATAAGCCCGGCTACCCAACACACCCGGCATGGCAAAGGCCATCAATGACCACATATCCAGCAAGCGGTTTTCAATAGGCGTACCGGAAAGGACCAAACGATTATGAGCCGTCAAATCGCGGGCAGCCTTTGCCGCCTTAGAATCGGGGTTCTTAATCTGCTGGCCTTCATCCAGAATCACCGTCAGCCATTTAATGGCATTAATCTGCTCTCCGCACACACGCAGCTGGGCATAGTTTATGACCACCATATCGTACTCCGCGAGGATGGTATCCACCACAGCCTGCTCCTTATTACGGATAACAAGTACTCGCACCCCGGGCGCAAACTTAGCCGCCTCGCTGGCCCACACATCAAGCACGGACTTGGGGCAAACAATCAGAACGGGAGGAATTGCCACTTTCTTGCGCCCCTGTTTATTGCGGCGGGCATAATCCTCTCGCAGCCACAACATGTATGTGAGTGACTGTATCGTCTTACCCAAACCCATATCGTCCGCCAGAATGCCACCGAAACCATTTACTGCCAGATAGGCCAGGAAGTGGAAACCTTCAATCTGGTACGGACGGAGGGTGGCCTGCAAGGTGGAGGGCACATCGGGCTTCACATCAATCTTAATTTCTGCCGTGCGCTCCTTAATGCGCTGCCAAGCCTTCGGATCGAACACCTCTGCGGCACGCGGATCTGCCAGTTGGAGCGCATGCATGCGATGCGTCTCGCCGGAAAGGTCGAAGGGATCCAATCCCAGCTTCGTCACCGCATCGCGCTGGGCATCGTCCAGCTTAATTTCAAGGCGCATCCAGCGGCCATCATCCATGCGCACATAGCCACCACGAGCGGAAACGAGGGAGCGAATTTGCTCCTTAGTCAGAGTCACGCCCTCCACGTCAATAACCACGCGGAGGTCGAACCAGTCAATCTCCTGATTAATCACCTCGAAGCGTACGGCTGCGGCCACGGGGTCGGCCAGCAGGGACTCCAGATTTCCATCCATTTCCACCTTGATGGAAGAGGGAATCGTCTTAGCCCATTCGGCGAACTTCTCCGGGAACTGTTTAGTAATGCGACTCTTGAAAGCCACACACTGCGTATCGTAAGTAAAGTTCATCTCCTCCAGCAGGCCGGGGATGGGGTAGAGGTAATCGCGAATGAAGCGCAGCAGCGTATTATCCTTAACCGGTTTTTGCTCCAACAGCTCCCAATCATCCTTACCCAACTGTTCACGGCGGCGCCCGGGATCATCCTGAGCCGTAACCTCCAGCAGCACATGCTCCGTATCTGCACTCGTCAGCCCGCGCACAATGCGCATCTTGAATGTGGGCTTCATCTCGATGTCCACCACGCGCTCCTCCATGCTGGGAGGCAGAGTGGCGCCAATCTTGCGCAGGAACTCCACACCATCCAAGCTGTCAATCACCGTCTTGGGGATGGAATACCGAGGCTCCACCTCGGTACCTTCCAGCCAACGGGGAGGTCCGGGGAACACCGTTTCATCGGATTGGTACAGTTCCACCTGCCCCGGCAGCTGGCGCACCGAGTGCGTCACATGCACCCCGGCAGCCGTTACCAGCTGCAAGCCATAGCAATCCGGCACAATAGGGTCGTCGATACAAATCCACTTGAGCGGTTCGCGCACCACTTTGAAATAGCACTCATCCAGATTAACCAGATAACCTTTAAGCGCAGGCTGGTGGAAAAGTACATTCATGACACGGCAGGCAGCTTCCTCGTCCAAATCGAGGATAACAGTATCCTGGCGTTCGGCGTAATCACGCAGTACATTCAGCAAAATATCCGTCTGCGGGTCACATTTCAGGGCTCCATTCAGGAATTCGGCCAGCAAAGCATCCAGTTGAGAACGCTCACGAATAGGAGTCCACGCATCCCGAGCTTCAAAGCGGTATTCGAAGCGAGCCTCGTTGATGGTGGAAACCAAGCGCATGTACAAAGGGTGGCGGGGCGGCTGGGGCGGGCGTTCGTTCACGCTCTGGATGCGGTCGTACCATGTGCCGACCTCCTTCTCGCGCTCCCACTCGCTAATGCGCTTCTGCACCTTTTCCAAATCCGTCACCGCATTCATGAAATCCGGATAGGAAATGCGCTTTTTAGTAAAAGCGTAGGCAATATAATTCCAGAATTCCAAGATATTACGGGGAGGGGAGGGCCAAAGTTCCAAAGCCTCGTACCCGGAAATTTCCCAGCGGGGATTGAGGCGTACCAAATCATGGTCGTGGATTTCCTGCTCGATTGCAAAACGGCGATAACGCTTCTCCAGCTTCGTCACGAAATCACACTCGCGGTCATCAAGGTCGCGTCCCAGTTTTTCCTCCAGCAAATCCGTCAGCGGAATCTCGTTCAGCTCATTCGGGCTTTCCGGCATATTAGCCCCGCGGTACATGCGCTCCACCATAGTGGCAATAAGGCAAGCGCCGGAAACCCGCTCATCCTCCGCAGTGCAGGAACCAAACCAGCGATTTCCCTGCAAACGCAGGCTGGTGCGGAATACACCGACCTTGGTCTCTACACGCCCCTGAATATACAGGTGGTTACCAAAAATCTGGGTTACAGCCCCATCTTTCTGTAACTTTTCCCCTGTATTCCGGACTTCCTCCGGAAAGGAGTTCAGGAAATTGAGAGTTGCGCGATCGGGATTCAGAGCAGAACTTAACATGAGATAGTATAGGAAATGAAGTGAATCGGCACACACGCTACGGGTACAGTCATCCCATAACACCGTATGCGGGTATGTTGCTATACTACCATAACAAGATGTATTATTCAAGATGTCAGAGAAAGATTTTTTCATTTTTTTTGCATTTAGGAAGGTCCAAAAGCACCTCCGGCATCAAGATGGCTGACATCGTACAGTCTTGCCAACGAAAAAGCATGTGCTATGCTGCACACAGCAACCATTGCCATGCTACGATTCCTGCGCCCCATCCTCGTTCTGAGCATCATGTTCTCCGGCTTGAGCCCTGCGGAAGTGCCGGAGAAATGCACCCAAGCCATTATCGGCATTACCCAAGGCTGGAACGATTCCCATGTCAACCTATCTCTGGTGGAAAAGACACCGGCAGGAACCTGGGAACGAGTACTGGGACCCATTCCCGGTCGTTTAGGAAAAAACGGCAGCATCTGGGGGCTTGGATTGCACAGCAACCCCTTCTTTGCCTCCACCAAAAAAGAGGGAGACGGCCGCAGCCCCGCAGGCATTTTTGCTCTGGGCGGTCTGTGGGTTACAAATCCCACCCCCGTACACCACCATGCCGGTATTCCTTATGTAAAGGTAGGCCCGGCAGACCTCTGGGTCACGGACCCGCGCATGCCGGAACACTATAATCGCCATGTACGCTTAGACCATCCCGCAAGCACCCCATGGGAAAAGCATGAGCAAATGAGGCAAACCGACTATGCCCACAGCATCAAACTGCTCATACGCCACAACACTTGGGAAACGCCCGGGCGCCCCGTCATCGGCGGAGGCACCGCTATCTTCTTTCACATATGGAGAAGGAACGGAGAAGCCCCCACTGCGGGCTGCACCGCCATGGCGGAAGCACACCTGAGAGCCATCATCGCCCGCTTGCGAGCAGATTGCCACCCGGTATACATCCTTCTTCCCCGGAAGGAGTATGCCCGCTACCGCAAGCGCTGGAATCTTCCGTAACGTGCATCATTTTTCTTGACATTTCAGTACCGGCACAGCATACTTCCCGCACGGTTTTCGTTCCCGGATGAGCATGAACTTCCACAATACCTGTTGGTGGTGCTCCTTACAACAGACAATGTCGTAAGGAACTCAGCGCATCTGCATCGGAATCCAACATCATCTCTACCGAATCGCCGGCCTGTCGAACTTACGACAGGCCTTTTTTATTTTAAGCTCCATACCTATTCTCTATACATATGAATACTACAGAATCTACCACAAGCCACGGAAAACACTTGCACCACGGGACAAAATGCTCTAAGATGCCCGCCGACATGGATTTCCGCACCTATCTCCGCAATTATCCCGATGCCGAAGGTTTCTACGGACGCTTTGGCGGGGCTTACCTCCCTGCCGAACTGGAGCCCGCCTTCAAGGAAATTACCGCAGCATACTACGACATCTGTTACTCCGCCCAATTCATTAACGAGTTGCGCCGCATTCGCAAGCAATTCCAAGGGCGCCCCACCCCGGTGTACCACTGCGAACGCCTTTCCCGGCTTAACGGAGGAGCCCAAATCTACCTCAAACGAGAAGATTTGAACCACACCGGCGCCCACAAGCTCAACCACTGCATGGGTGAGGGCCTGCTGGCCAAATTCATGGGCAAAAAGAAACTCATCGCAGAAACGGGAGCCGGCCAGCACGGTGTGGCTCTTGCCACGGCTGCCGCCTACTTCGGTCTGGAATGCGAAATCCACATGGGCGCTGTCGATATTGCCAAGCAAGCGCCCAATGTTACCCGCATGAAGATGCTCGGAGCCAACGTCGTGTGCGTTACCCACGGGCTACAAACCCTCAAGGAAGCCGTGGATTCCGCCTTCGAAGCCTACCAGCGCGACTACAAGAACGCCATTTACTGCATCGGCTCCGTCCTTGGGCCCCACCCCTTCCCCATGATGGTGCGCGATTTCCAACACGTCATCGGCAGCGAAGCCCGCGAACAATTCATCGAAATGAAGGGCGATGTACCGGATGCCATCTGTGCCTGCGTGGGTGGCGGTTCCAATGCCATGGGGCTCTTCTCGGCCTTCTTGGACGACCCCGTGGATATATACGGCGTAGAACCGCTGGGGCGCGGCACCACACTGGGAGAACATTCCGCCTCCATCAGCTACGGAACGGAAGGCATTATGCACGGATTTAACAGCATTATGCTGAAGGATGCCCAAGGAGCCCCCGCACCGGTATACTCCATCGCCAGCGGATTGGATTATCCCTCCGTGGGCCCGGAACACGCCTTCCTGCACGATGTTGGACGCATTAAGTTCGACACTGTAAGCGACGAGGAAGCCGTGGATGCCTTCTTCAAGCTCTCCCGTTACGAAGGCATTATCCCGGCTCTGGAAAGCTCCCACGCCATTGCCTTTGCCATGCGTAAAGCTCGCGAGATGAAGCGCGGTGCCATTTTGGCAAACTGCTCCGGCCGTGGTGATAAGGATGTGGACTACGTGGCAGAACACTACGGCTACGGGGACAATTATAAGTTCTGACTCTTCACAAAATAAACGACTTACAACAATCCGCCGATTCTTTACGAATCGGCGGATTTTCTCTGCTTGACGCCGGAAGAAACTCCTGTTAGAGTAAAAGCATGATGCGCCCCCACCTGCTCCTGCTCGCCACCCTGCTGGTTACCGCCTGCCAACAGCACAACCAAAATACCCCAGTGGAAAAGTTTTCGGACGATGTAAATACACGCTGGCTTGCCGGAATCCGCTATGCAGCAGATAACTGCAAACAAGTACGGCTCCGCACCGTAAAGACCACTAAAAACATCTCCAACGTCTACAACATCATCATGGACGAAGACGATGCAGAAGACCTGTGCGACATCATTTGCAGCACGGAAGAAACCATTCCCACCCACCGTAGCGACAAAAAAGCAAACTTTAGCAACAGCATCCTCATTGAGTTCTTGGATGAGAACGGAAACATCATGGCCGCATGCCACCAATGGGACTTTGCCTGCGAAGGGAAAGAAAAAAAGCAAGACAAACATATGGGACGCTGCATCTTAGAAAAAGACCAGTACGAAGAACTGCGGGAAATCCTACAAAAAACCACACACCCCCACCAAAAGGATTAAAACAAAAAGCAGCATCCGGTAAGGATGCTGCTTCTTTGTTATCCGCAAGGGAAAACGAAGTTATTTGTAGGAGGCGCGGTAAATCTCCACACAATCCTCCACCGAGAGGGGCAAAGGATCCGCCCCAAACAAAAAGCCCATGGCAGAGAAAGCATTTTGCGCCATAGCCTCGAACTCATCCGGAGAAATTCCATAATCACTCATCTTCAAATCGGCCACGCCGCAAGCCTCCTGCAAACGTACCAGCGCCGTAATAAAATCCATAGGCTCCGCCGCATCCTGCATACCCAAGGCCTGAGCCATCCGCACAAAGCGCTCCGGGCAAGCACCCTTGCGAATAAAATGGGTGTAATAAGCGCGAGATATCATAATAAGCCCTGCCCCATGCGGTAAATCCTGATGAAATGCGGAAAGCGCATGCTCCAAAGAATGCTCGCCGGTGCAGGTACCCACCACCATTTGTATACCGGAAAGCCAATTGCCGAAAGCCACGCGCTCCCGGGCGGCAAGGTCCTGCCCATTCTGTACCGTAGCAGCCAAATAACGCCCCACATTCTCAATCGCGGTAATGGACACCATATCGCTCATTAAATTCGCCTTCGAGGAAATGTACCCCTCCGTGCTATGAAACAAAGCATCGAACCCTTGGAAAGCTGTGAAACGGGGCGGCACAGAACACATCAGCTCCGGATCCACCACCGCCAAACGGGGGAACAAACGTAAGCCATCGAACACCGCCGTTTTCTCCTGCGTTTCCGGGTTCGTAATCACACCGCCGCCATCCGTCTCGGACCCTGTGCCTGCCGTTGTCGTAATCGCCACCAGAGGTAAAGGAGGCACCTCCACCGGCTTCCTCTTTCCTGTACCAAAAAGTACATAGTCCCACAAATCTCCCGGATTCGTAGCCATGATAGCCATAGCCTTAGCCGCATCCATGCAACTGCCGCCCCCTAAAGCCAAAATAAAATCACATGCGTGGGCACGCGCAGCAGCGGCTCCTTCCATCACGGTATCCTTCAGCGGATTGGCCTGCACCTTATCAAAAATCACCGCCTCCACCCCGGCCAAACAAAGTTGCTCCAAAGTGCGGTCCAAATACCCATTTGCACGAGTGGACTTGCCGTTGGATATCACCACCAAAGCCTTACGCCCGGGCAAAGCCTCCTTATGCAGCCGATTCAGAGAGCCGGCTCCAAATACTGTACGCGTCGGCACTTGGTAATCAAAAGAAGTTCCTGTTTCCATACGTCTCCATTCTCGCTCTACCCGCGTGCTCTGTCAAGCCTATTTCCGATTGGCTGCAACACCTACAATCCATACTGCATCCCCATCACGTTTTTTATTGACAAAATCAGTTATACGGATTACAGTATAGAAAACTTGCCATGAAAACCAAACATTCTGTGCTGATTTATTCGAGTTCCCGCAGCCTGGATATCGCCCGAGACATCCGAAAACATCTTAAAGACGACTTTGACTGCGCAATTTGGGAGGACTGCTTTCTATACAACACCTCTTTTATAGAATCTGTCCAAGCGCTCAACCTGATATATGACGCATGCATCTTCATTGGTTCACGCGACGTCCAATCCATCATCAAGGATAAAAATGCCCACCCGGAGCAAATATACTATGCCCCCTGCAATAACATCATCTTCGAGATAGGATTTTACATGGGAATGCAAGGAATAGAAAATGCCATTATTCTTCAGCAAAAAGGTGTAACTCTACCCTCAGACATTAATGGCAGAAGATTTTTCAACTTCGATGTTAAAGAGGAACCCTCAGGAAGAAAAGTCATCATTGAAAAGAATCATCTGGCTGCACTCAAGGAAAGAATCCACCAGATTGCGGGCAATGCTTTCCGGAATAACTCCGTTGCAAGCCATGTAACAAAGTCCTACATAGACAATTATATCACCCCCTTGCTGGAGCACATCAAAAACACCCCCCATTTCAATTTAGAAGGAAAGAAGTACGAATGCAAACACATGCGCATTTTATTCCCGACACACATTCCGGAGGACATTAACACCTATGCCGACAACGTGCTTAAAGGTTATAAACATGCAACACTGAAAACAGGGGCGCAAAAAAACTTTGACCTGCACTATAAGATACTACCCCACGATAAAAGCAGCCAAATCCTCCCTATTGAAATTATTGATTTCCCCCGAATTCTAAAATCATGCGTGAATCACATCCGCGAAACTATCTTCCATACAATGCCCTCCCCTAAAAGGAAGGAACTAGAAATGAAGGAAATTATACACTTTAGAAAAATCCTCGAAGAAAAATTGCCTTCCTTATTGCAGGATAAAGACTTCTTCTATTTCGATAACTGCAAATCCTCCACCTAGCCATTATAAGCACAATACATCGCCGTATTCCCCCGTAGCGTAACGTTCGCGCAGAAAAGCTCTAAGAACAATTCTAAATTTTAGCCATTATGAGCAAGTCTGCACTTGCGTAGGAAAGGAGATTCGTATAGAATAGCGGCGTGGTGGGAATTAACTTTTCACCGCACCAGATAAAGCAACACAAGCCACACAAGATGATTAAGGTAGCCATTGTAGGATACGGGAATATCGGCAAGTACTCAGTCGATGCACTGCGCTCAGCGCCGGATATGGAGTTAGTAGGCATTGTACGCCGAGCAGGAAGCGCCCCCGTACATGGGATTAAAACCGTCTCGAACATCGATGAACTGGGACCGGTGGATGTGGCACTGCTCTGCACCCCGACCCGCAGTGTAGAGGAAACCGCCCTCCCCCTGTTAGCCAAAGGAATCAACACCGTAGATAGCTTTGATATTCACGGGGGGATTGTCGCCTTGCGCCGCTCTCTGGGCAAACAAGCACAAGCACACCAAGCAGTGGCGGTCATCTCCGCCGGCTGGGATCCCGGTTCGGACTCCGTGATGCGTACCATGATGCTGGCCATGGCTCCCAAGGGTATCACCTATACGAACTTTGGTCCCGGCATGAGCATGGGGCACAGTGTGGTGGCTCGCTCCAAAGCCGGGGTGAAGGATGCCCTCTCCCTCACGATTCCCACAGGCTCCGGGGTACACCGCCGCATGGTCTATGTACAACTTGAGGACGATGCCGACTTTGCCGAGGTGGAAGCAGCCATCAAAGCAGATGATTATTTCTGCCACGATGAGACACACGTACAACAAGTGCCGGATATCGATTCCCTCCGGGATATGGGACATGGTGTTTACATGGAACGTAAGGGCGTATCCGGCACCACGCAAAACCAAATTTTCAAGTTTGAAATGCGCATCAACAACCCGGCTCTGACAGCACAGGTAATGGTAAGTGCCGCACGCGCCAGCATGCGCTTAGCCGCCGGTTGCTACACCCTGCCGGAAATCCCGCCCATGGATTTCTGCCCCGGCGATAGGGAAACCCTCATCGCCCGGCTTGTATAAAGCATAGCCCCAACATCACATCACCCTTCAACCGTAAAACCGGGATAGGTTACCCCCTATCCCGGTTTTACCTTAGTAGCACTTATCAGCCCTGATACAGTAAGCCACCAAATTTCCCGAGAAGCAACATCGAACGAACATTTGCTCCCAACGGGGGGGTAAGAAATTTAAGGCTCGACATCACATTTCAAATGCGATGTACATGTACTGCTCTTTTGCATATTGACGATGTTTGTGTTATGAGTTTGTATTTTTTTTGGCGCACTCAGCGACACAGTGAAGAAATTAGTCTTGTGCGTTGCTCCTCAACGATTGCAAAGTCTATCGCATTTGAAAAGAGATAACACCACCTACCAATACCACATCAACGGGATGCGAGGGCTGGCGATTCTCATGGTGTTATTCTACCATATGAGCGAAGCGCTTGCGCCTCATGGTTTTATTGGGGTGGATATTTTCTTAGTGATATCGGGTTATTTCCTCATTAAGGGATTTATGAAGACTCCCGGGGAAGCTCACCTTGGGGGGTATTTCAGCCGCAGGATTACACGTATTTATCCGAGCTATTTGCTCATTTGCCTGCTTGTTCTACTAATGGCCATTCCTGTATTCGATATGGAAGCTATTGAAAAAACAGGCATTATAGGATTCAACGCACTTCTGGGCACCTCCAACATTTATCTGGAAGAATCCTCCGGTGGCTATTTCGATGCCGGCGTGGCTCAACTTCCGCTAGTACACACCTGGTACTTATCCGTATTGCTGCAATGCTATCTGTTTTTCGCATTGGGTTGGTGGCTCATGTGCAAATGGCCTCGCAAAAGGGTACTGTGGGTACTGGGCAGCATCGCTCTGCTTTCCTTTCTCTGCTGGAACATTCCGCAAATTGCAAAGAGCTTAAATAAAATGGGCTTTTTTGCCGGCATGCAGCTCCCCGGCTATTCCTATTATTGGACCTCCGGGCGTATCTGGGAGCTGCTGCTCGGCGGAGGCATCCTGTTGCTTCCCACACTGAAAAACACCGGAAAATGGGGCAAATGGCTGTGTCTTTTCCTGTTCATCTTCCTGCTGGTAGAAGCCTTTATCTCCTTCAAGGGATTGAAACGCAACAATCTTCCCGTAGTGCTTGCCGCTTGCACCCTCATCTGGCTGTTACCCGCCGCCGGTGGTGTTACCTTGCGCTTGCTCAACAGCAAAATAATGCAATGGCTGGGCACTATCTCATTTTCCCTGTATCTGGTACACTGGCCCATCATTGTTTACTGGAACTGGCTCAGTGGGAGAAGCCCCGAATGGACGGACTATTGCGGCATGTTGCTCCTTTCGCTCATTGCGGCGCTTTTGCTTTACCATGGCGTAGAAAAGCGGCGTTTTACCCTGAAATGGACTCTCATCAGTGCAGTTCTTCCCATTGGCCTACTTATCGCCGCATGGGGAAGTAAAGGATTCCCCTTCCTCCGGGCAGATATCAATGCCATATGCAGCCAGCCGGTATCCACATTTCATGCGGTAACACACAAGGAATACAACACCGATATACTGCCTGCTTTCGAGGCCAGAGATGAGAAAAGCACCACCTACATTGATGAAAAAGGAAATAAGGTGCCGCCGGAAAACAGGTTACTGCTACTGGGCGACATCTCCCGCAAACCGGATTTTGTGATATGCGGAGACAGCCATGCCGGCTCCCTGCGCTATGGCATCGATGTGGTAGGCCGCCAAGCCGGTTTTTGTTCCATTGTAGTTCCCACATATGTAACTCCTTTTACCAATTATACCAGCAGCCGATACTATTTCTCCCCCGAACGCCAAACTGCATTCTTCTCTTGGCTGGAAGCACATCCGGAGCTAAAGAAGGTAATCATTGTCCAATGTTGGAATGCCCGTATCAACAATCCGCATGGTCTGGATATGGACATGGAGGGAAAAATGGTGCGGAGGAAAACCAAATTTGAGCAAGCGGAAGCAGGTCTGCGCGATTTCCTGCAAGAACTCAAAAAACGCGGCAAAAGTGTTTTACTTTTAACAGGCATCCCGGAAATTAAGAATGAAAATCCGGGGCAATATGTACGCGCGAGCAAAATCCTCGGAAAGAAAATAAACGAGGCTCAGTTATCCTGCACGATTGCAGAATATGCAGCCACGAATGACCACCTCAACGCCATGTTGAATAAACTGGCGGCGGAAGGGCTCTGCCAAGTGATTCACCAAGAAAAGCACCTGCTCAAGGATGGTGTATTCCGGGCTTGGCAGGAAGGAGGCCCCCTTTACATGGCAGACCATTTCCACCTCTCCACCGCCGGCTCGGTTCTCTCCGTCGAAGGCATGAAAGAGGAACTGCTCCGCTTTGCTCAGCAGCTCTAATACCCGCCCGTAAAAAACAAGTACCAAAAAATTATAAAGGACGACCATCTTCGGTCGTCCTTTATTTCTTTCGGAACAAATAGAAGAGGATGGTTCTCAATCCTCATCCGGCCGCATGTAGGGCAAAGGCTCTTGGATATAGGGCACATTATTATATACGCGCTCTGCCTTCTTACGGAAATAACGGCTAATGGGACCAAGCGGTAACCCGGCCATAAAGCGATCCCGGCGCAGCTTCCGTTTCACCCGG
>CAYSYD010000058.1:0-14379 GCA_964435145.1 uncultured Akkermansia sp. | reverse complement strand
CTTTAGGAATTACCGGCACCACTCGCTACTCCTTTGCTCTGTACAACACGAAGGAGGATGTGTACCGCGCTATCTCTTGTACCGAACGTGCCCTCAATATGCTCCGCTGAGGTCACTTTGTGCCGAAAAATGTCAATTTGCAAGAGATTTTGCTTGACTTTCCTTGAATAAATTGTATCCTGACTGGCCGTTTTGGGCTTCGCTGCCCGAACGAGACATCCCGGCGGGTGACGTATGCGCACCGACGTCGGAAGAACTCCAAACAAACCATCATTTCCAAGAATAGAAAGAAATCAATTCCATGACGAACTATTCCATCAAAGCCTCCAAGCGCACGGTTGTGGGCACCGGTAAGCTGAATGCTCTTCGCGCTCAGGGTATCCTTCCGGGCGTTATCTATGGGCCTGCAGTTAAGGAAAACATCAACATCCAGCTTTCCGCTGCTGATGTGCGTACTCTGCTGAACTCCGTTTCCTCCGATAGCTTCCTCGTGAACATCGATGTGGACGGTGAGATTATCATGGCTCTGGCCAAGGATGTGCAGCGTAACTTCCTGACGGACGCTACCACGCACCTCGACTTCGTGGCCGTGACCGCTGATTCTGTGGTGAAGACCATGGTTCCCGTGAAACTTGTGGGCACGCCCGTGGGTACAACAATGGGTGGCGTGGTACACCAGATTGTACACGAACTGCCTGTGCGCTGCGCTGTGAAGGACATCCCCGCCTGCATCGTAGCCGATATTACGGAGGTTAAGATGAACGAGTCCATCCGCCTTGCTCAGGTGGAGCTTCCCGCTAATGTAACTTCTCCGTTCAACGGTACGGTGGTGCTTGCTTCCGTGGTGAAGCCCTAATCCCTTACCGCAATATATTTACGAAGGCGGTCTCCTCAAATGGGAGACCGCCTTTTTAACTATGCTTTGGTAGCCCCCGGCAAGGAGTGATTTGCCATGCTGGCGGAATATAATCTTTACACGGGAAAAGAAAAGTGGTAGTTTGTGTGCTTTCCCAGATCGTTCCTAAATACTATGAAAAACCTTCTTTCCATCGAAGAATTGACCGGCGATCAGATCCGCGAACTCCTGGCCCTTGGTCACCAGCTCAAAGCTGAGCGAGGGAATCACAGCACGCTGCCGCTTGCCGGGCAGACGTGGGCTCTCATTTTCTCCAAATCTTCCACACGTACCCGCGTCTCTTTCGAGGTGGGGATTTCCGAATTGGGCGGGCGGCCTATGTTCCTTTCCACCCGAGATATCCAGCTGGGGCGCGGAGAACCAATCAAGGACACAGCCCGTGTGTTGGGGCGGATGATTCAAGGTGCGGTCATTCGCACCTTCGACCAGCAGGATGTAGTGGACTTTGCCGCATACTCCGGAATTCCCACGATTAATGCCCTTACGGATTTGGAGCATCCCTGCCAAATCTTGGCCGATTTGCTCACCATCGAGGAACAGTATGGTGTGGGCTCCTGGAAGGATATGAAGATTTCTTTCCTGGGCGATGTGGATAATAACATGGGACGCTCTTGGATGTGGGCTGCTAAGCATTTGGGCTTTACCCTTGCACTGGCCGGCCCGGAGCAGGCTCTCCCCAAGGCAGGTACCCTCGCGGCTCTTGCTTGCCCGAACATCATCTGCACCACGGATGCTGCCGAGGCTGTACGGGATTGTACCGTTATCAATACGGATACATGGATTTCTATGGGGCAAGAGGCAGAGAAGGGGACCAAGGAGAAGGCTTTCTTCCCCTATCAGGTGAACAATGAGTTGCTTCGCTTAGCGGCGAAGAACCATTGTGTAATGCACTGCCTGCCTGCTTACCGGGGATACGAAATCACGGACGAAGTGTTGGAGGCTAATGCCCCGGTTATTTTCCGCGAGGCAGAAAACCGCTTGCATGCCCAGAAAGCTGTTCTTTACACGCTGGCCACCAGTAAGTCCTGAAAACAGTAATGAGTTACGAGGAGCGTATAGAGACCCTGCTCGATGATATGTCCGTCTTTGAGGATTGGACGGAAAAGTACGAGTATATCATCTCTCTGGGGAGAAAACTGCCCCCCATGCCGGAGGTGTACCGCAAAAACAGCAACCTGATTAAAGGCTGCCAAAGCCGCGTGTGGGTAGGTACGGAATTAGATAATGGGAAACTCCTTATCCATGCAGATAGCGATTCCCTCATCACCAAGGGGCTGATTGCATTGTTCATTCGGCTCCTTTCCGGGTTGACACCGGAGGAGATTCTCGCGGCAGATATGCAGCGGCTGGATGAGTGCGGCTTGCGGGAGCATTTGGCTTCGACTCGCGCCAACGCCTTGACAACGATGGCCGCCACCATCCGCAAAGCCGCAGACCAAGCCACCACGTTGCTACTGTGAGCCCCCTGCAACAGCGCATACTGAGCAGATTGCAAAAACTGCCCCCGGAGACAAACGCTTGCCGAGTCTCCGATGGGGACATGTACCCCGGAGTTTTTATTGACGCATTGGCGGAGCGCCTGCTGGTTTCCCTTCGTAATGTGGAATTGCCACAGGCTTTGCTTCGCCAGTTGCAGGAATCCTGCCGCCCGGTTTTCCTAAAGCGCTTGGATAATGATATCAAGACTGCGCCTATGCAGATTGCCGGACCGCAGCTTCCTTTGCGTTTTGAAATCCGGGAGAATGGCGTGCTGTATATGATGGATATGGCAGCGGGCTATTCGCAGGGGATTTTTTTGGACCAGCGAGATAACCGTGCCCAAGTACGCGCTCTATGCCGCCCGGGGATGACCCTGCTGAATACCTTTGCTTACACGGGTGCATTTTCCGTGTGCGCAGCACTGTCCGGAGCTTGCACCACAACCCTGGATTTAGCCCAACCCTGCCTGACTTGGTGCCGGGAAAATATGGAATTGAATGGGATAGACCCGGCAGCCCATCACTTTTGCAAGGGGGATACACTGCACTGGTTGGAACGTTTTGCCCGCCAAGACCGTGGCTTCGATGCCATTGTTCTGGATCCCCCCACTTTTTCCCGCGACGCTAAGGGACGCATTTGGCGCGTGGAAAAGGATTATGACCGTTTGGTGGAAAAAGCCGCTGCTTGTTTGAATCCCGGCGGCTGGCTCTTTTGCTCCACCAATTGTCGCAAACTCTCGCCGGCGGCTTTCCGGCGCATGGTTGCGACCGGTATTCCTGCGGCCAAGCTCAAAACTTCCCCCATGCCCTTCGATTTTGATGGAGATGCCTACCTCAAATCGCTTTGGGCCTATCTTTAACGGACCTCGCCGCAGATACTATATTTTGTGGCGGATTATCGCAAGGTCTGCCTTATTCTGCCCTTCCTTGGAAGCACCGCTCGAGAAAGCTAATCTCTCTGTTTATCGGTGTTCTGCTGTGTGTTCTGTATCTGCTTTTGTGGAATAATTCTAAACAAAGCCAAAGATTTGCTGTATACAAGATATAGTATGTATGCAAAAAAGGTGCAACTATATTTTGTGCATGGAAAATGCTTGTTGCTGCATTTTTTTGCTTGCAAAGCGGATGCCTTCCTGCTAAAGTGGCGTCCAGCAAAAGCACCTAGGGGGAAGGAAGGATTCCACCGACAGATGTGCCGGCGCGGAGACTTCCGCAACCAAGTATAACGCAGTCTTACTTACTATGCCCGAGATTATTAAACGAAATGGAAAGCGCGAACGCTTTGAGGCCTACAAGGTACAGCAGGCCATTGAGAAGGCGTTCCATGCCTCTCAGGAGGAGTACAACCCCCTGGTATATGCTAATGTATTAGATGCCCTGAAACACGAGGAATACCTGCCCGTGGAGAAGGTGCAGGATATTATTGAAAAGGAATTGATGAGTGCCGGAGCTTACGAAACGGCACGCAATTTCATTAAGTACCGTTTCCTGCACAAACTGCAGCGCGAGCAGATTGCCGGTCTTTATCAGGGCAATACTTGGGTGGATTGTAAGCAGACGATTGAGGAGTATATTGGTAATACAGACTGGCGTATTAAGGCAAACTCTAACACCACTTATTCCAATGCCGGGTTGGTTAATAATACTGCGGGCAAGGTGATTGCTAACTACTGGCTGGATCAGGTGTATACCCCGGAAGAAGGTGCAGCCCACCGCAATGGCGACTACCATATTCACGATTTGGACTGCTTAACCGGATACTGCGCCGGTTGGAGTCTGCGCGCTCTGCTGAACGAAGGGTTCAATGGCGTGCGCAGTCGTGTCAATAGCCGCCCTCCCAAACACTTCCGCGAAGCCTTGGGACAAATGGCTAACTTCCTTGGCATTCTGCAAAGTGAATGGGCAGGGGCGCAGGCATTCAGCTCTTTCGATACATACCTCTCTCCCTACCTCTTCAAGGACCGGCTGGAATTTGTGGAGGTGAAGAAAGCACTGCGCAGCTTCGTGTATAACCTGAATGTGCCTTCCCGCTGGGGGCAAAGCCCGTTCACCAATGTGACCATCGACTGGACTGTGCCGCGCGACCTCCGCGAGCAGCCCCCCTTGTCCGCCGGTAACCACATTTTCGAAGGCTTGCACGATGAGAAACTGCTGGCGATTGCTCGCGAACGCGGAGTCGACAGCCTGACGGAGCTTACCTATAAGCACTTCCAGCCGGAGATGAAGATTATCCAGAAGGCATTTTACGAAGTGCTGACGGAAGGTGATAGCACCGGTCAGCCCTTCACCTTCCCGATTCCCACCGTAAACATTACCGAAGATTTCGACTGGGAAGATGAGAACGTGAGCCTTCTCTTCGAAAATGCTGCCAAGATAGGCTCCTCCTATTTCCAGAACTTTATTGGCTCCCAGTACAAGTTCGACGAGAACGGCAACAAGATTATCGATGAAGAAGCATACAAGCCGGATGCCGTGCGTTCCATGTGCTGCCGCTTGCAGCTGGATTTGCGCGAACTTCTCAAGCGCGGCGGCGGCTTGTTCGGCTCTGCGGAGATGACCGGTTCCATTGGTGTGGTGACTATCAATATGGCTCGTTTGGGCTACCTGTATAAAGGGAATAAGAACCTTCTGTACAGCAAATTGGCAGAGTTGATGGATCTGGCCAAGAACACACTGGAGAAAAAGCGCGTGTTCATTAACATGCTCTACGACCGTGGCCTGTATCCCTACACCAAGCGTTATCTGCCGCATCTTCGTAACCACTTCTCCACCATTGGGCTGAATGGTATTAACGAGATGCTTCGCAACTTCTCCAATGATACTATGACTACCGCTACCCCGGAGGGTATCGCCTTTGCGGAGGAAGTACTGCACTTTATGCGCGACCGCATCCGTGGTTACCAAGAAGAAACCGGCAATCTGTACAATCTGGAAGCCACTCCGGCAGAAGGTACTACGCACCGCTTTGCCCGCGAAGACCAAAAACGCTTCCCGGATATCATCCAATCCGGCACACCCGGGCACCGCTACTACACCAACAGCTCCCAGCTGCCTGCCGGTTACACGCACGACCTCTTCAAGGCTCTCCAGATGCAGGATAAGCTGCAATGCTGCTACACGGGCGGTACCGTGTTCCATATGTACATGAACGAGGCAATTTCCTCCCCGGAAGCCTGCCGCGATATTGTGCGCAAAGTTCTTACCAACTTCAAGATGCCTTACATTACGGTAACTCCGCTCTTCTCCGTGTGCGACAAGCATGGTTACCTGAAGGGGCGCCACGATTTCTGCCCCCTTTGTGACCAAGAAGTCATTGAAAAGGCTCGCAGAGAAGAGCAGCCCGAGCTGCCTCTCTATTAACTCCATTTCACCCCCAACCAATAGAAATAAACAACCGACATGAGCAACACAGACATTAAGCCTGTCTACAAGACAGACGAACAAATTCTGGCAGAACATGCCGAGGAACGCACCAAGTGCACCGTCTACACCCGCGTCATGGGGTACCACCGTCCGGTGGAGACCTTTAATGCCGGTAAGCAGGGCGAGTTCGAGGAGCGTTCTCACTTCGAAGAGCCCGGTTGCCCTTGTGGCTGCGACGCTATCCTGAAGTAAAAGGCATATGCGTCATCCCGCAGACATTACCCCACTTACCTTTCTGGATTACCCCAAAAAGGCGGCGTGTATCTTCTGGTATACAGGGTGTAATTTGCGGTGCCCGTACTGCTATAATCCCGAGCTTGTACTTGGGCATGGCGGCGGGCTGGATGAGATGGCTTTCCTCCGGGAGCGTGCCGGCTTTCTCGATGCCGTCGTGCTTTCCGGGGGGGAAGCCTCCCTCAACCCGGATATAGTACCCCTTTGCCGCCAAATTCGCGAGATGGGCTACCTCGTGAAGATTGATACTAATGGCAGCAACCCCAAAGTTATTCGGGAACTTTTGGAGGAAAACCTCATTAACTATGTGGCATTAGACCACAAAATGCCTTCCACCCGCAGTTGGCGCTTACCCGGGGGCAATGTCCTCTTTGATAAATTTAAGGAAACGCTCCGCCTCCTACAGATTCATTGCTTACCGCACGAGGTGCGCACAACCGTGCATCCCGGTTTATTGGATGAGGCCGATATCCTCCAGATGATTCGGGAAGCGCATTCCCTCGGATATCGAAACACCTATTACCTGCAATTTTTCTTTGATGCAGGGAAGGGCAAAACCTTGGGGAATTTACCCCCCCCCGAACGCCGTTATGACCGGCGCTTGCTGGATGACATGGCTCCCTTAACCATTGGGTACCGGAATTTCCCGGAGGATAGGTATAAATAATGGGAAAGCCTCATTCCCGGTATCGGGAGATGGCGTCTGCCAAGAAGCCCTCTGCCACCAAAAGTTGAGCCTCGTGTTTCGGAATCCCGCGGGAGAGGAGGTAGAAGAGCTGCTCCTCATCCATGGGGGAGGAAGCACTGCCGTGAGAGCATTTTACCTTATCTGCCAGAATTTCCAGTCCCGGTAGGGAATGGATAGTGGCATTCTCGCTCAGCAGCATGTTGCGGTTCGTTTGGTAAGCATCGGTATGGTGGGCTCCGGCGGCCACATAGATATTTCCTGCAAAAATGGCGGCTGCATTGCCATCCACCACATTCTTGTACAAGAGGTTGCTGGCTGAATGCCCGCAGTGGTGGATTTGGCGTGTGTGCTGATCCAGTACTTCATGCTCCTTTAATCGATTGGCAGAGAAAAGGTGGATATCTGCCCGGCCGCTGCTGTACGGAATTTCCGCCAGAGTTTCCTCTCTTGCCCAGAGGTGACCCTCATGACGGGTTAGGTGCTTCACTACGGCATCCATAGCCGTAATGTTGGTGATATTCATTACCCGAGAAGCACCGCTGCCACATTCTTCCAATTCGATGGAAAGCTCTGCCCCCTCTGCGGCTTGGATGCAGCGCGTGCAGACCATGGTGCCTGCGCCATGGGTAATATGCCGCTCGATGATACGAGCCTTCACCCCGGGTTCTGCCATAATGCAGGTGGTAGGAGTAAAGAGTCCTCCTGTTTCGTAGGTGATGATGATGGGCTCATCGAGGCTTTCTTCGATGAAGATGCTTACTCCGCTTTCAAAACGTTCCAAGTGCAATGCAAGAATCCTGTCGGAGCCGATAGTTTGCATGAGAATTTCATTCTCCTTTAGCTCCGGCATCATCTCCTCCGCCACACCCTCGGGAGCCTGAATACGGATGCTTCCCCGGGAGGCAATCTGCCGATTGCCCAGAAGTTCCACCAACTGTGAGGCGTATTTGTACGGCCGGCCATAACGCCAATCTTCGCAAAGCCGGGTGGGGGTGTTTGCGCTTGCTAAGCGGGCTTGAGCTTCCGCTTTTTCCAAGGCTAGTTTTAAATCGTTGTTGTCGGGAAAATCCATAATGGGTGCAGGGTGGTGCATCAACCAATGGAATCTTCCATCTCCAAATCGATGAGCCGACGGAGTTCTACGGAGTATTCCATGGGGAATTCTTTGACTAAATCATTAATGAAGCCGTTGACGGCTAAGCTCATAGCTTGCGCCCGTGTCAGTCCTCGCTGTTGCAGGTAGAAAAGCATTTCCTCATCCACTTGCGATACGGAGGCCTCATGCTGTACGGCACTGGTATTTCCATGCACGGAAATAGCCGGATACGTGTCCGTTCTGCTTGTAGAGTTGATGAGCAGGGCATCACATTCCGTATTGTTGCGGCAGCCTTTCATGCCTTTAAGCACATTTACTTCTCCTCGGTAGCTGGCACGCCCCGTTCCTATGGAGATGGATTTGGCCACAATGTTAGAACTTGTTTCCGGCGCGGCATGAATCATCCTGGCTCCTGTATCCTGTAGCTGGCCGGAATGAGCCAAAGATATACTTACCACCTCACCGCGGGCTCTGCGACCTTGGAGGATAACGGCAGGGTACTTCATGGTGAGGCCGGAGCCTAAGTTGCAGTCAATCCACCGGATTTCCGCATCTTCCATGGCCAAGCCCCGCTGAATAACCAAATTGTAGACATTCGTGGCCCAGTTTTGTACGGTGACGTATTGAATTTTAGCACCTTTAAGCGCCACCAGCTCCACTACACCGGAATGTAATGTGGCGGAGTTATACTGGGGGGCCGTGCAGCCTTCCATGTACATTAACTCTGCTCCTTCGTCTGCAATAATCAGCGTGCGCTCAAATTGGCCCATGCTTTCGGAATTGATGCGGAAATAGGCTTGCAGGGGCTGAGTGAGGCGTACCCCTTTCGGTACATAGATAAAGGAACCACCGGAGAATGCCGCATGATTCAGAGCGGAAAACTTGTTGTCCCCCACGGGGATGACTTTCCCGAACCATGGGCGGAAGATATGCTCGTACTCTTTGAGCCCTTCTGTGGAGTTGACGAAGATGACGCCTTGCTTGCTGAGTTCTTCCCGCATGTTGTTATAAGCGGTCTCGGAGTCGTACTGCGCATCCACGCCTGCAAGAAAGGCGCGTTCCTGCTCCGGCACGCCAAGACGCTCAAACGTGCGTTTCATGTCCTCTGGCACTTCGTCCCAATTTCGGCTGGGAGTCGCACCGTGGGAAAGGTAGTAGCGAAATTGCTCGAAATCCACATTCCGAATACCCTCCGGTGCCCAGTGCAGGGGCATAGGCATTTCGTTAAACTTTCGCAGAGCATCTTTGCGGAATTGGCGCAACCAGTCCGGTTCTCCCTTAGCATCGCAAATGTAATCGATGGTGGCCTCGGTAAGCCCGTAGCCGGCATCGAATTTGTGGTTCTCCGGCATGGAGAACGCACCCCGCGTATCCATCTGGAATGGTGTATCGTCCATCATTCCTCCGTCTTTTTCAGAAAATCAAAGCCGTTCTGCTCGATGTACTCCACCAGCTCAAAACCTGCCGTGCGTACAATTTGCCCTTGGTAGAGTACATGCACCACATCCGGGCGAATATAATCCAGCAGGCGCTTGTAGTGGGTAATAACCAGAAAGCTGCGGAAGGGCGCACGCATGGCGTTTACTCCTTCCGATACTATGCGCAGGGCATCCACATCCAATCCGCTATCCGTTTCATCCAAAATGGCGTAACTGGGATTCAGCATCATCATTTGGAGAATATCGTTGCGTTTTTTTTCTCCGCCGGAAAAACCTTCATTTACGGCACGAGCGGTGAATTTGGGTTCCATGCCCAGCTGCTTCATATAGCCACGCAGGGTTTTATAAAAGCTCACGGCCTCCACTTCCTCTCCTTGCGGGAGGCGAGCCTGCATGGCGGCTCGCATAAAATTGGCATTTGTTACTCCGGGAACTTCCACAGGGTATTGGAAGGCGAGAAAAAGCCCGGCACGGCTGCGCTCGTCCACACTCATGGAGAAGAGCTCCTGCCCGTCCAGCTCAGCAGAACCGGAGATAACTTCATAATCCGGGTGGCCGCATAGTACTTTGGAAAGTGTGCTTTTGCCGGAGCCATTCGGCCCCATGATGGCATGAACCTCACCTTTGGGAATCTCCAGATTGATACCATTGAGGATGACCGCACCATCCTTGACGCGGGCATGCAAATCCTTGATGACCAGACTCATTTTCTTTCAATCACTAAACTTTTTTGCGGCACTCGGCCGCGCAGGCATGTATCCATGCTGGTAATGCAGGTGCCCGGGGGTAAATCAAACACGTCCTCCGGACGCAGACCTGTTTTCAAATGAATATCCAAAACAGTACCGCTGGCATCATCAATCAGGTGTACATGGGGTTCCAAGTTGGCACAGAAACGAGAGGGCCCATTATCAAAATTGAGGTGGTTGATTAGCCCGGTCTCTGCCAATGTTTCCAAACAATTATACACCGTAGCCAGAGAGATGCCGGGCAGAATTTGCCGAGCTCGCTCAAAAATAGAAGCTGCTGTGGGGTGGTCGCACGAGCCCAGTATGGCCTCCAATACCGCACGCCGCTGGCGGGTCATGCGAACGCCGGCCGTGCGTACCAATTCCGCAGCCATGGCCCGGGGGGTAGATGTTTTTGCGATGCTCATATTCGATTACGCGGAGATTATAACGAATCCAATAAGGAAGCGCAAGAATAAAGAGCGGAATGACAGAGAGCTTCTCTGCGAAGCCCTCTTAGCCCATTAAGCATTAGCGGTATGATGCCAGTTTTTTGAGCTTCTTGGCCAGCGTGATTTTGGCGGCAGAAGAGACGCGGTCCACAAAGAGGAACCCATCAAGGTGGTCACACTCATGTTGCAGGCAGCGAGCCAGCAGGCCTCCGCAATCCAGTTCCATTACGGATCCATCCAGCATCGTCAATTTAGCACGCACCGATTCCGGGCGGGAGACATTTGCACGAATGTTGCGTACGCTCAGGCAGCCTTCCGTAAAGAGATACTCTTTTCCGTATGCTTCCAACTCCGGGTTAACAAACACCAGAGGCATGATGCTGCGGACGTTTTTCTCCTCTCCGTTAACGATGACGGTAGCAGGTTCTTCCTCGTCTTCGTCCTCGGGTATATCGATGACGACCATGCGGATATTCAAACCAACTTGCGGAGCTGCCAAGCCGATACCTTCCGCCTCGTACATTGTTTCCAACATATTGTCGGCCAATGTTTTGAGATCGTCGTTCGGGAGTTGGGCTGGGACGCTGACGGCACGCAGAACCGGGTCTCCGTATTGGGTAATATCGAGAATCATGGAGTGGAAAAATCAGGCGTTATCTTTTTTGGGAGCAGGGGCGGGCTTACCTTTCCCTTTCTTCTTCCCGGATTTTGTGTTTCCGGGCGTCGGTTTAGTGGGCTCGGGTGCAGCATCCCCCTTGGGGTACCAGACTGCATTGTCCCCGGTAACAACAAGAAAACCTTGTTCCAAGAGCCAAATCATATCTGCCACATAAGGTGCATGCGCTTCCGTAGCTGCGGCTTTGCTCTCCTCGTCCGTGCCGGCAGGTACGCCGGAAAGAGCTGCAAACATGGCATCCGCCTTTTTGCCGGAATTTTCCTTAGCCCAGTTGATGATGGCCATCATGCGATCCGCCAGAACGGTATCTGCCGGAATGGCACGCACGCGGCTAGGTCCGGTAAAGTGGTTGCCATGCCATTTGTAAATGGGCATATGGTGGCGAGCCATGCCATGGCAGAGATTCGGAATGAGCATTTGCGGGAAACGGCGAGTCTTATCGGAAAGAATGGCCACATGAGCCGCCAGACCCGGAGAAAGCAGGGGGCGAGGTGTGGCTCCATTGATAAAGACTTTATCCGTTATTTCGTACACGGAGGCGTAATGATTTTCCCGGAAGTCCGCATCCACCGCAGTTGTGGAATCCAACACAATCTGCTCAGCGCCGTCGCGAGTGGGTTTCCATACAGTACGCGTGGAAGCTGCTTTAATCCAATCCGCCACTTTTTGTTCATCCTTTTCCACGGTAATTCGGCTGCGGAAGGCATCCAAGGGCATGTGGGAGTACCGGGAGCGGTAGAGATTCATGAGGGCGGGTTGGTATCCATGCCAGTTCACCGGACCAATGATTTCTCCGCCGATGCCGCAAACGGCCACGGCGTTAAAATTGCCTTTAGGTGCTTCTGTTTCTATCTCCTCTGTCTTGTACAACTCCGAGAACCAAGGTGCTTTCCAGAGGTAGGCCAGTGCCTCTGCTTCCGATAACCAGCAGGCTTGGTCTTTTGTGGAACGGTGCAGGGGGACACCTCCTTCCAGCTTCATGAATACGAGGTCATAGCGGGATTTATCGGCCATGACCACGCGGGCTAAATCCATAAGGGGCAGGGCCCTTTTCTGCTTTTGGATTTCGGAGGAGAACACCTCCAGAATGGAGTTGCCGGGGCGGAGTTCCACGCGGAAGCCTTCTGCCGGCTGGGGCAATTCGCGCGGGGGGCGCTGGGGTTGCTCGCGGCGGGAGTCGGGGCGTCTGCCTTCGAAACGGGGTTTTGCCGAGCGTGCAGGGCGTCCTCCCTCGCGGGAGAAGGAACGAGGTTCTCGTTCCTGCTGGTAACGCGGTTTAGAAATGGCCTGTTGTCCCGCAGCGGCTCCGGGGCGAGCCCATGAAGGGCCAAACTGAAAATCGGATAATTCGGAGAGATTGAGGGGGCTGGTACCCGGATTCTGCGGTTCTTCCTTCATAAATAGTGTAAAACTTTAACTGCTGCATAGACTAGCGCGAAATGCGCCCCATTGCAACCATTTTTTGTGCGGGAACGGGTAAAAATACGGCAGTGGGGGGCTATTCTTCTGTAAATTCCACACCCAGCAGGCATATGTCATCGTCCGTTTTGGTGTTGCCTGTGAATTGGTGCATCCCGGCCAGAGAAATATCCAGCATTTCGCGCACGTTTTGCGGCGTGCGTTCCCGAAGGAAGTCCATAACGTGGTTAACCCCCATCTCTTCTCCGTTTTCATTTTGTGCCTCGGTGAGCCCATCGGTATAGAGCATGAGTTTCATGCCGTTTTCCAAACGGATTTCACTTTCGCGGAACATGGCACTTTCCATAAGTCCCAATGCCGGAGAACGTGGAATGGGTGGTTGCAGCGTGCGGCCGGAGGCGGAAAGGACAATCGGTGCCGGATGCCCGGCGCTGGAAAGAGTGAGCCGCCTCTTATCCAAATCTAAATACACATAGCAAGCAGAGGCAAACATGGTGATGTTTGCGTGGCTGAATATGCGGTAGAGCTGGCGATTGAGAGAGGAAAGCAACAGCCCCGGCGTATCGGCAAGATTGGATACTTGTTCCATGAGCCCCCTTAGCATGGAGGCGATGAGTGCTGCACGAACGCCGTGCCCCATCACATCACAAATGAGCATGCCAACTCCGGATTGCCCAATGGGGAATACCTCAAAACAGTCTCCGGCCACTCCGGCGGAGGGCATGTACACATGGTGAAAGTGGGCACGGCGTCTGCTGCCATCCCGGTGCGTCCATTCACGGTCGGGAATATTAATGGGTTGCAGTGCTTGCTGAATTTCCCGCGCAAGACCAATCTCCTTCTCCAAGGCTTTGTTTCGCTCATCCAAGTGTTTGGCCAATCTTTGGTAGCGTTGCTGGGTTTCGATAAGTTTGGTCACATCCGAGGAAATGCCGACGATGCCTTTCACTGTGCCGTCTGCTCCGAACCAAGGGAATTTAGAAACGCGGCTCCATGTGTTTTTACCCCCCTTCCACGTTTCGTGGTGAATGCGGTTGGTAATCGGCCGCCCGGTACGCATAATTTCCTCTTCTTCCCGGCGGGCGATTTCGCACATTTCCTGGGAGAAGAAATTGGCATCCGTGCTGCCGATGATATCAGAGGGAGTGCGTACTTTCATCTTGCGTGCCGTGGCTTCGTTCGCGATGACGAAGCGGCTTTCCCTGTTCTTGAAATAGATGTTATCCGGTAGGTAGTTAATGAGTGTACGGAACAGGTCTCTATCTTCCATGGCATGTAAATCCGCCATCTTGCGGCGGGTAATGTCCACCCAAACGCCCACAAGCCGCACGGGTTTATGGTGTTCACCGTATTCCAACAGCCCGTTGACTCGAATCCAACGCCACCCTCTGGAACGCTGGTTGAGCAGGCGAACTTCTACGCGCAAAGGGGCAGAGGTGGGGCGCCCTACATATCGCTTGACCGTGGAAATGAAGAAGGAACAATCCTCCGGATGGATGGTGCTTTCCGGGTCCGTGAATATATTGGGCGCCCACTCATCCATGGGTAATCCCATCATTCGCACACATTGTTCGGAACAGTAAAATTCACCACTGGCAAAGTCCCAATAGTACACGCCCTCTTCTGCTGCTCGTAGGGCCTTGCGCACCATTTCCCATTGGAATACCCCGGGTACGTTGCGCTTGTTATCCTTGTTTGGAGAACTATCCGTCATTACCCCTTAATTTATCCCTTTCGCGAGCCTTTTTCAAGCAGAAAGCATACTAAATGTACTTTTTGAAAAGTGTAAAAACAAAAGCAACGCCCAAAAGTCTCCCAAAAAGTCTCCGA
>CAYSYD010000057.1:0-14407 GCA_964435145.1 uncultured Akkermansia sp. | reverse complement strand
ATGGAAGATGCTGTGCAGACCGTAATGCAGCAATGCGAGCTTTGGGCTGATAATATGCCTCCGACTCTGTTTGCTTGTGCTGATGCCTCGGAGAATGATTTACTTGCGGCGGAGGACGAGGGGTAAAGAAATTCTTTTGAGAAGCAGTTCAAGCAGAGTATTTTTCATGGATGAATAAGGGAAATGTCCATATAACAGCTTGCTTTGCGCGCGAGGTTTTATTACAATGTGCGCATGAAAGCCATTCTCCCTATGACTTGCCTTGGTGCTGTTCTGCTTTCCTCTTGTGGTGTGCTGGAGCGGCTGACGACTCCCGGAGAGTATAATCCTGCCTATTTGCAGGAGGATTCTCCCTTGGATCCGCCCGGTGCAGCGGCGGCTCGTGCAGCGGCTCGCATAAAATTGGTGAAGGAAGGAGCTTATGCCGATGGGGAGACTCTGGAGGTGCAGCAGGGGAAGGCGTACCTTTTCAATCGGAATCCGGATAATGATCCTGATGCAAAGGGGCGCATGGTGGATACGCAGTCTGCTCGCATTATTTCCTGCGAGGGTTTGTACTACTTTGTAGAGGTGGATGATGGCAGCAAGGGCTTTTTGCGTGAGAGTGATTTTGTGAATCCTGTGAAGCTCGTTTCCACGCTTCCGGCGGAGGCTGCCGGTGTGGAGGGCTGGGTGGATGGTGCCGCAGAGCCGGCGGCTCCTGTGCAGTTGGATGCAGACCAGAAGCTCATGACGAATGAGAGCGGGCGAACGGTGGTGGTGGTGAGCAAGCGCTCCTCCCGCTCCAATGAGTTCGAGGCTCGGCGCCGTGCTTTGCAGCAGCAGGGGAATACGCCGGAACCGGCTTCGGTTCCCTTGCCTGAGCCTGCTTCGACAGCTCTGCCTGAGCCTGCCGCTTCTTCGCATTGATGGGGGCTGCGGTTACTAAGCGCGAGTGGGGAGATGCGGTGGAGGAGTTTCTCCTCTATCTGGCGGCGGAGCGTGGGCTGAGTTTGCATTACAGAATCTCTGTGGAACAGAGTTTGCGGCGCTTTGAGCAATGGTGCCGCTCTGTGGGGTATGCTCCCCTCTCTGTGCAGGAGGAGCAGCTGGCGGAGTACCAGCACTGGCTGCGGCGGGATGCCGGCCTTGCGCCTTCTTCCTGTCGGGTGGCGGTGGTGCATTTGCGTGTTTTTTTTCGCTATCTTACTGCATGCCGCGTGCTGCCGGAAAATCCGGCGGTTCTTTTACGCAGTGGTGTGGCGGGGCACCCTGTGCCGGAGACGCTCTCTGCGGAGACGGTAAATCGCCTTTTGCAAAGTATCGACCCTTCGGATGTGCCTTTTGGAGCCCGGGATAGAGCTATGCTGGAAATGCTTTATGGTAGTGGCCTGCGAGTGAGTGAGCTGGTTTCTTTACGTGCGGAGCAGGTGGATTGGGAGGAGATGTTCCTCCGCGTGCGAGGGAAGGGGGGGAAGTCCCGCTATGTGCCTTTGGGGGGAGTGGCGGCGAGGGCTCTGCGTTTTTATATGGAGCACAGCCGCCCGAAGTTGCTCCGAAACGGTCGCCGGGCGGATGCTCTCTTTCTGTCTAATCGTGGGGCTGCGCTTACACGGGAGCGTATTCGGCAGATTATATGCACCCGTGCTTTGCAAGCGGGTATTCCGGAGCATGTGTTTCCCCATATTTTGCGCCATTCTTTTGCGACTCATTTGCTGGAAAACGGCGCCGATTTGCGTGTGATTCAGGATATGCTGGGCCATGCGGATTTGGCTACAACGCAAATTTATACGCATGTGGACCGGAAGCGGCTGGTGAGCCTGCACAGGCAATTTCATCCCCGGGGGAGACACTAAAACTCTCCCCTCCGGAGCAGACCGAAGGGGAGAGCTGTAGGGAATGCGGAATTCCTTGACTTATAGGGTTTTAATGCCATCTGCATCGCCGAAGGAAATGCCGATTTCCTTCGCGGCTTCCACCAGCTGGCTCTTGCTGTCCACCAGATGGAGGGTGCGCACGGCTTCCTCAATGGGCATGGAGACCATGTCCGTGCGATTCAGGGCTACGGTGTAGCCGAATTTGCCTTCCTCGATGAGGTCGATGGCTTTGGCACCGCAGCGCACTCCAAGCACGCGGTCGAAGGGGATGGGGGAGCCGCCGCGCTGAGTGTGGCCCAGTACGCAGTAGCGGGTTTCGATGCCGGTGATGGTTTCCAACTTGGTGGAAAGGAATGCGGCTATGCCGCCCAGCCGTACTTCTCCTTTGGTTTCCTCGTCCAGCGTGAGGAGCTTGCCGCCAATTTTGGCACCTTCGCTTACTACCACAATAATTTCTCGCTGCCCAAGTGCTTTAAGCAGTTCTACCTTGCGTACAATGTCCTCCAAGGTGAATTCGATTTCCGGCAGGAGGATAACATCTGCACCGCCGGAAATGCCGCCGTACAAGGCAATCCAGCCTGCATGGCGCCCCATCACTTCCACCACCATCATGCGCTGGTGGGAGTATGCCGTGGTGCGAAGACGGTCCAGATTCTTGCTGACTACGGAGACGGCCGTCCAGAAGCCGAAGGTGTAGTCCGTGGCACCCAAGTCATTATCGATGGTTTTGGGCACGCCCACAATGGGCAGACCGATTTGGCGCAGCTCCTGTCCGATGGTTTGGGAGCCATCGCCACCCACTACGATGAGTGCGGAGAGCCCGAGGCGATCCACGGTGGCCTTGCTGCGTTCCAGCACGTCCGCCGCAATTTCCATGCGTCCGCCCACTCCGCTCTTTACCGTAAAGTTGCCCTTATTTACTGTGCCCAGAATGGTGCCGCCCATGGAGCGGATGTTCAGGCAGTTTTCCGGTGTGAGGATGCGCCAGCGCTCGTTCTCCGGAGTGGAGAGCAGACCTTCGAATCCATCGTAGAAGCCGTAGACTGTCCAACCTCGGGCGGAGGCTGCGCCGACGGCGCCTTCAATGACGGCGTTAAGTCCGGGACAATCGCCACCGGCGTTGAGAATACCGATATTCATGAGATATTAGTGGGGGAGAGAAATGAACTTAGTGTAATCTTTATAATCGTTGGTGGGGAGCCATTCGTCCCATTCGTTCCAGCCATCGCGCAGGAATTTGGCGGCGGTCTTGTAACGGGAGTTAGAGGAGGGCATGCCGAGCATTACGACAAGAAGACGCTGCGCAAAGGTGGATACTTTGCCTGTCTGGGGGTGTACGCGCCGCACAGAAGCGCGGCGGGAAGTGACGATGAGGCAGGAGCCTGCTGTTTGGGATTGGCCGACCTTGAGTCCATCCACGTGCCCGGAGGTGCCCAGCAGCTTGTTATTGTTGCGGATGCTGCATGTGCGTGTGCCATAGGGGGAACGGATGGTGGCCACCGTCCCGTGTTGGGAGGTGATGGCCAGAAGATCCGGATTGTTCACGGCATACATGCCGAGAATGGCCATATCCCGGGCGGAGGATTGGGTGACAACGGCTCCGCTCGTTCCCTTGAAATAGGTGGTGGTCATGTGCAGCCTCCGTGCCAAATTATTCATTTGTGCGATGAAGGCGTATTCCGGTTCCTTGGTGCTCAAGGTGGAGCCGCAGGCATAGGCCAAAGTGGTGGCGCTGGCACTGTCGTCCCACATCAGGGTGGAGTACAGGGCGTCCCGGATGGAGAGGGTTTCTCCCGGGCGCAGATTCATGAGGTTGGTTTGCTGCCAGCGGACGGCTTGCCGGGGCACTACAATTTGGCGATTCATGTCCACTCCCTGTGCTTTAATCCAGTCCATCACGACAACGGCTGTGGCCAAGTTGGCGAGCATGCCGATGGGACGCTTGATGTTGGAGTTGGAGGAATAGAGGACTCGCCCGGAGTTGACCTCCATGGCGATATAGCTGGGGGTGGTCTTATCGGGAGTCAGAATCTGGGTCTGGCAGGAGCAGAGAAGAGCGGAGAGCCCCAGGGCAACTGCACAGAATATGTGGGAAAGACGCTTCATCACTTGGTCGGTTTCTTCTTCTTGCAGGATTTGGCTGAACAGGCTTTCTTGTGTTCGCTTTGGAGTTCTGCCACGGAGCGATCTCCGAAGATGATTCCGAGGTCGCGTGCTGTGTTGACGATGTGGCTGGTTGGCTCCACGAACCGCGGGTGCGCTACGGCTTCATCGATGGTAACGGTACCGACTTCGTGTCCACGCAGTACGAGGGATTTACCGAAGTCCTTTTCTGCGATACGTTTGACGGCTTCCACACCAAAGCGAATGCCAAGCACGCGGTCGAAGGGGCAGGGGGTGCCACCGCGCTGGGTGTGCCCCAATACGCAGTAGCGGGTTTCAATGCCGGTCATCTCCTCCAGTATGCGGGAGAGGCGGTTGCCGATGCCGCCGAGGCGTTCCTCCCCGTTTTCGCGGTTGCGAACGGTGATAAGTTCGCCGTTGAGGCGGGCACCTTCCGCCACTACAACGATGATTTCGCGCTGACCGGTCGCTTTGCGCATCCTGATGCATTCGACCACGTTTTCCAGCTTGTAATCAATTTCCGGGATGAGGACAACATCCGCCGCAGAGGAAATGCCGCCGTGCAGGGCAATCCAGCCGGAATGGTCGCCCATGACTTCTACCACCATCATGCGCTGGTGGGCATTGGCCGTGGTGCGGATGCGGTCGATGGATTCGGATACTACGGAGACGGCACTCTGGAAGCCGAAGGTGTAGTCCGATGCGGCGCAGAGGTCGTTGTTGATGGTTTTCGGTATGGAGATAACGGGGAGCCCCTCCGCAGAGAGGAGCTGTGCCGTTTTGGCAGAGCCGCCACCACCGATAACAGCCAGAGCCTGAAGCCCCAGTGCGGTGATGGTTTTCTTGGCCTTGGACATAATCTCCCGGTCGATGGAGGCCCGCCCCACCTTATTTACATGAACTTTGAAGTTGCCCGTGTTTGTGGTGCCGAGGATGGTACCGCCATGGGCTCGGATTTTGTGGGTCTTGTTCGGGGTGAGGATTTCGTAACGCCGTCCGCCGGCCACGGGCAGCAGCCCTTCGAACCCATCGTGGAAGCCGATAACTCGCCACCCACGACGATATGCAGCGGATACATAGCCCTCAATGACGGCATTAATGCCTGGGCAATCGCCGCCGGAGTTGAGAATACCGATAATCATGAGTCAGTGTAATTTGGAAAGCTTTTTTAGTCCTTTGTGGAGGGTGCGGGAATAGCGCCGAAGTAATGGGCGCAGCACCACATGGCACGGGGGTGGTGGAAGAAGGATTTCCACATGGAGCCTTTGAGTCCGTTGGTGGTGGTGCCATCTTGGTTGCAGTAGCCGTACCATTCGCCGTGTTCTTTGTCCTGCATGTGTTCGAAGGCCCAATCGTGAATCTTCCGGTGCCACTCGGCGTATTTCTCATCGCCGGTCATCACATAGGCTAAGCAGGTGCCGATGAGGGCTTCATCGTGCGGCCACCAGAATTTCATGTTGTGCCAGTATTCCTGCACCGGACCGCCGAATACATCCGTGTAGTAGAGGAGACCACCGTATTTCTTATCCCAACCGCGAGCAAGAGCCCAGTCTATCATTTTGCAACCTGTTTCGATGAGTCCCTTATCGCCGCCACGATAGCGGGCTTCTTCCAGTACGAACCAGCCGCCTTCGATGGCGTGGCCGGGGTTCTGGGTGCGTTCATCGAAGTGGTCAATAATGCTGCCATCCGGTGCAACGTTTTCCAGTACGGCTTTAATGTCCTCGTGCATGAAGAGGGTGCGGAGGTCGTTGATGCAGCGGTCTATCCAGCCGGTGTAGAAGCCGTCGGCATCTCCCAGATAGCGGCGGATTTCCTGGCAAGTGACAATCATAATCATACGGCAGCCCAGATTCTCGCCGGGGCGGTTGCCGGTACTCTTGGGAGCCATTTTGCCGGGGGTGAAGAAGATATCGGCAAAGATATCGAACCAGTGGCGGGCGCGTTCTGCGCTCTTGGGGCAGCCGGTGGCTCCGTAATGGGCTGCCCAGGCTATGGCTGCAAAGCACTCACTGTAAGCATAACGGCGCTTACGGATGGGTGTGCCTTCTGCGGTTACATGGAAGTACATGCGACCGTCTGTGGGATCCACGCATTTATCTTCCAGAAACTTGAGGGCACTTTCGGCGTATTCTTTCCATTCCGGGCGCTGCTCGATGCTGTTGTAGCAGGTAAGCAGCATCCACGCCATGCGACCTTGAGCCCACACGTTTTTGTCCGTGTCGACCAAGGTGCCATCGGCTCCGTAGCAGTGGTAGAGACCACCGTTCACGGTGTCGTAGGCGCGGGGGAACCAGAAGGGTACCACGTCGTTGAGCAACTGGTTTTTGTAGAATTCTCCGAGTGCTTTGCAGTCCATAGCTTTTAATGGGGGTATAGGTGAATGGCGAAGGGCTTACTTGTTGATAGCCCAATCAAAGAAGCCGATGGCGCTCAGTTCGCTCTTGAGAGCATCGAGGGTGGCTTTGTCCTGCTTGCCCATGGGGAGACGAGCCGGGCCGAAGTCCACGCCGGTCCACCAGCCCATGATGGCCTTGCAGCAGCCCATATAACCCTTAGCAGCGATGATGTTAATCATCTTGACGGAGAGGAGCTGGAGGCGACGGGCTTCTTCCATGTCGCCGGCATCCACGGCTTTCATAATATCGGTGTACAGCTTGGGTGCGTAGTTAAAGGAGGAGCCCACGCCGCCCTTGGCGCCGGTGGCATAAGCACCGAGGAACCATTCGTCCACGCCCCAGGGAATATCGTACTTGCCGTTCTCGTAGTTGAGGGCATCCATGTACAGAGCGAGGTCGGGGTTGGTGAACTTGACGCCGCAGAAGTTCGGAATCTTCTTGGCGGCAACTTCCATTACCTTGGTGGGGTTGAAGCCCACATGGGTGAGGACGGGGATGTCGTAGAAGTAGTAGGGAAGTTCCGGAGCGCCGGATGCCTCGATGGCAAGGCTATCCACCAGCAGGTCGATGTTGCCCGGCTTAAAGTAGCAGGGGGCGTTACTGGCGGTGGCGGTGGCACCGCACTTGACTGCGTATTCAGCCAGTTCGCGGCCATCGTATACGCAGTTGCCGCCGGTGTGAACCACTACATCGATGCCGTACTTCTTGCCGGCCTCCCCCCAAGCTGCCATGTTTTCTTTACGCTCCGTCAGCTGCATGTGGGCGGATTCGCCGGTGGAACCGGTGATGAATACGGATTTGATGCCCTGACTGGCCAGAAATTTAGCCTGCGGATCCACTGCATTCGGGTTGCAGGAGCCGTCGGCATTCATGGGGGTGTGCGTTGCTGCACAGAGACCGTGGATTTTGAAGGTTGTGTTCATAGTATGAGAAAGCGGGGGGTGTTACTTTGCCCCTGTGCTATTTTTAACGCAAGTTCTGCTTGTTTTCAAGCACATTTTACAAGGGGAACTTTAATTTGGCGATTTTACCCGGCGGAAATGGAAAATGAACTCATTTTCCGGGCGGCCTTTGGCTTTATTTTTTTGTCGGATGATATTTACGGCTTCATCCGGCAGGAGGTGGAGGATGTCCGGAGCCACGAGGGCATCGTCCTTTCCTTCGAAGGTGACATCAGCTTCCCAGCGGGAGTTTTGGCCTCGCCGCACTTCTACACGGTAGGGTTCCTGTTCTGTTTGGAGCCAGCGGTAGGTCATTTTACCACGCCTGTTTGCGGCGCGCCATTGCAGGTGGGAATCATCCGTTACTTCCACGAAGCTGCTTTTGCTTTTTTCCTGCCATTCTCCGAGGGCGAGCTGCCGGGGGTTCTCCTTTCCGTTCAGGAAGAGGAACAGGCCGATACCTAGTGCAGCCGCCGGGAGTAATATGCAGAGAAGGCGATGATTCATGCTCCTTATATAACATAGGAGGGAGGGGAATACAAGAGGGTATCCAACCGTTGTGCAATGTTGGGAGGGGGGGAATGCATCCTTTCTTTATGAAGCGATTGGTCTTATTACGGCACGGGCAGTCCGAATGGAATGCAGCGGGGCGTTTTACCGGCTGGGTGGATGTGATGCTTACTCCGCAGGGCAGGGAAGAGGCCGTGCAGGCCGGGCGCTTGCTGCGAGCGGCGGGGATTCATGTGCGGCAAGCGTTTACATCCGTGCTGACCCGCGCGATTGAGACGCTGAATCTTGCCTTGCTGGAAATGGGGCTTTCCTGGATTCCCGTGCAGAAGGACTGGCGGCTGAATGAGCGGCATTATGGCTTTTTACAGGGGATGGGCAAGCAGGCTGCTGCAGAGGAGTACGGCGCGGAGCAAGTGCGGCTATGGCGGCGTTCTTACGAGGCGGTACCCCCTGTGCTGCCGCCGGATTTAGCCCGGCACCAGCATGGGGATGCTCGCTATCACCATGTGCCGCCTTGGCGGTTACCCACGGCGGAATCCTTGGCGGATACGCTGGTGCGGGTACGCTCCTGCTGGTTGGAAACTCTGGCTCCCGTTTTGCTGCGGCGGGGGGATTTGTTCGTGGTGGCCCATGGGAACAGCCTTCGGGCTTTGTTGATGTTGCTGCGGGGGCTTTCTCCGCAGGAGGTGGAGCCGCTCAATGTGCCCACAGGTATTCCCTTATTGGTGGAGACGGATGATTCCCTCCAATTCCGGGGGCAGCGTTATTTGGCGGATGCCATTCGGGTGGAAAGTGCGTTGGCTGCGGCAGAGCGCGGTCAAGGGTGAGCTACCCATGCCGAAGGAGGAACCTTTTTACGGTCCGCATGGGTGCCGGTAAGTCCTTCTTCCCGTTCCATGGCACGCTGTTTCCAGAGGGGAAGGTGGGATTTACGGGCTTTTTTGCGCCGTTGGGCTTCTTGTTTAGCACGGTGGCGGGCTTGCTCCTGTTCGATTTTTCGGGCGTGTTCGCGTTCCTTAGCTTGCAGAGCTTCTTCCAATCTTTTTTGGATGCGGGCGGAGTGGTCGTTCCCCGCAGGGGTGATGGTCCATGGGCATACTCCGCCGGATTCGGTAATGGGGAGACACACCATTTGCGGGTCGATAAATCGTACTTGCCGATAAAGCAAATCGCGAATGGTGGAGAGCAGGTTTTTAGGCGGGTAGAGCCCGATGTTCCCCAGCTCAATGGTGAATGCAAGGCGAATGCGCCGGGCCTGGAGGCTCATTTTAGCCATTTCCCGCAGGGAGATGCCCTCCGCCGGGGTTTCTTCCGGGGCGCAGAGGGCGGCCGTGCGCAGCAGAAAGAGGCAATCCCGTACTTTGCGGCACAATTTTCCCACTAAATCCTGTACCTTGGGGCGGGCGTTAAAGCGGTAGTCCTTCACCTCGATGAGCCATAGCTCTTTTTTCCCGGGGTGGTAGAGTACAAAATCCATTTCCTTGCAGCTGTTGCAAAAATTCTGGGCATAGTGGGAGTAAAAGGGAGAGCATTCAAAACGGCATACATAATAGCCCGCTTCAAAGTTGAAACGGTGCAACCCTTCCACACAGCTGGTGCCGGCTTGGAACACGGCTTTACTCCATGCCTCCTTTCATGTGGCTCAGGCTCAGGTAGCGGTCTGCCTGCTCCATCTCTGCATCCAAACTGGCAATATGCTCCAACTCATCCAGCGTGCGGGCGGAGCTGATGCTTACCCCGCCTTGCGGCAGGGGCTGCAGGCCAAAGAATCTGCGAGTGGTGGATTGGTTTGCCTTATCCGCCAATTGGATAACAAGCTCCCGCAGTAAAAAGAGACTGTGTGTGGTGAGTACAAGCTGGATGCTCGCCCGGCAGAGAGTCAGCATGATGCTGACCAACCGCGGCAGGTGGGTGGCATTCAGGTTCATTTCCGGCTCATCCCAAAAAAGTGCCGTACCGGGACGAATGCTGCCATTTCCCACCAAGAGTCCCAGCGTGCCAATGCGTTTGAATCCCTCCGCCACCAAGTTAAGCTCCACCGGGGCTTGACCTTGGCGTTGCAGGTAAAAGCGCCCGTTGAGGCGCAAAAGCTGCCCCCGCAGAAGCTGCTCCACCTGCCGCACCACATGCCCCAGCGCACCTTGCACCTTGTTCTGCGGCTCGCTTTCCAAAGCACGGCATAACTCCCAACTGGCGGAATCCAGCAATTCCGGATATCTCTTCCCCACTTGCATGTAGCAGGGGTAGATGGAAAGAATTTCCCGGGGCGCCAGAAAAATCGCATTGCCGGGAAGGTAGCGCTCCGGCATGCCGGTGATGTGGAGCCCCTCCTCCTCCTGCCCGGCGGCAAAGTGAAACGCCAGCTCCGCGCTGCCCAAGGGCACCTTTTCCCCCTGCATGGAGGCTTTGATGCGGGCTTGCTGCTGCTGCCCCCGGCTTGTAAGCCCTGTTAAATTGTGTGTGCCGAATACTCGCAGTAAATCCTGGCGCAGCCGTTTTTCCTCCGCCCACACCTCCGGCAGCTCCCTGCGGGTGCCCCCACATGCCCATTTGCACAGAGCATAGCACAGCTTCATGAGGTGGCTTTTCCCGGAATCGTTGCCGCCCACCAATATATTGATGCCCGGCTCAAACCGGAATGCCTCCTGCCGGTGAAACACCGTAAATCCCTCCACCGTGAGCTTGCGAATCATACCTTCCCTTTCTACCATATATAGTCTGTAATTTCAAGCTCGTAATTTTTTTCTTGCATCGGAGCAGGGCATTCAGTACATTGTCTGCCGTATGAGCATCCGGACCCGTTCTCTGGCCCTCCCCGGCCTTTTGCTGCTGGCCTCCTGCGTGGGTAAAAAAGATTTTACCGTCAACACCTACCCGCAGGGTGCCGCCATTACTATCAACGGCGAGCCTGTCGGCACCAGCCCGGTGACCACGGAAATTGCTCAGGATAAGGACCTCTCCATCCTTGCTCTCAAGCCCGGCTACGAGGCCGCCTCGGAGACTGTCCCCACGCAGACCAATACGCTCCTTGCTATTATCTGGACAAAGCGGGACCCTTACGCCCAATACATCGAGCCGGATGAGGTGACCATACCGCTCAAAAAAATCCCCACGCCCGCCAGCTACACTCCCACCAAACTGCCCGCTTACCGTGGTGCGGCACCGGCCGAAATGAAGGCTGAACAGACACCCCCCGAGATGCCTGCCCTCCGCCCCCTCCCGGATTTTGATTGATTCCGCCCCATCCCAAAAAATAAGGGTAGAATCCCAAAATTATCCAAAGTTGTAATTTTTTGCACAATTTGGCTTGCAAAAAAGGGAAATGCGTGTAGAATGTGCGCCGTCACGCGCTGTCGCGAGGCAGTGCAGAACATTATCTACGTACAAACACACACACCACTATGGCTCGTCTTTTCGGTATCGAAATACCTAATGAGAAGCGCGTTGAGGCCTCCCTTTGCTACATTTACGGCATTGGGCCCTCCACGGCTAAGAAGGTGCTGGAGCAGGCCGGTATCTCCCCGGATTTGCGCACCGGCACGCTTTCTGACGCTCAGTTGACCAAGATTGTGCAGGCTATCACCAGCAACAACATCCTCATCGAGGGTGATCTTCGCCGTGAGAAGCAGATGGCACTCAAGCGTCTTACCAGCATTAACTGCCTGCGCGGCATCCGCCACCGCAAGGGTCTGCCCGTTCGCGGTCAGCGCACCCGCACTAATGCCCGCACCCGCAAGGGCCGCAAGAAGACCGTCGGCGCCAAGAAGTGATTAACCCTTAAAAGAAGAAACTGAACATGGCTGAAGAAACCATCCAGGAAGAAGTGAAAGAAACAGTGGCTCCCGCCGCTGAGACTCCGGCTCCTGCCGCAGAGCAGAAGAAGCCCGAGGGTCGCCGCGATATCTTTGCCGAGCTGGGTCTCGTGGACGACGACGATAAGGTTAAGATTCTCAAGGCTAAGGGCAGCAAGAACGTTACCACGGGTATCGTACACATCTCCTCCACCTTCAACAATACGGTGGTGAGCGTGACCGACCTGAAAGGCAACGTGATTGGCTGGTCCTCCGCCGGTAAGCTCAACTTCAAGGGCAGCCGCAAGAGTACGGCTTATGCCGGTCAGGTAGTGTGCCAGGACGCTTGCCGCCAGGCCATGGGCCACGGCCTCAAGGAGGTCGAGGTTCGCGTGAAGGGGCCGGGTTCCGGCCGTGAGTCCGCAGTGCGTGCCGTGCAGGCCATTGGCTTGGAGATTTCCTCCATTGCCGATGTGACGCCCATTCCGCACAACGGTTGCCGTCCTCCCAAGGCTCGTCGCGCCTGATGAATCATTAACATCGAACCAAGAAAAATCACACACATTATGGCTCGTTACACAGGTCCTACCGCCAAGATTAGCCGCCGTTTCGGCGTGGAACTCTTTGGTGCCAGCAAGGCATTTGCCCGCCGTCCCTTCCCCCCGGGTCAGCACGGTGCCCGCGCCGGTCGTAAGAAGAAGTCCGACTACGGCATCATGCTTGCCGAAAAGCAGAAGCTGCGCTTCATGTACGGCGTGCTTGAAGGCCAGTTCCGCAAGTACTATGAGGAAGCCTCCCGCCGTCGCGGCGTGACGGGTGATATCCTCCTGCAGCTGCTGGAACTCCGCCTCGACAACATCATCTACCGCCTCAACTTTGCCACCACCCGTGCTGCTGCCCGCCAGATGGTATCCCACGGCCACGTGCAGGTGAACGGCAAGAAGGTGAACATCCCCTCCTACTCCTGCAAGCCCGGCGACGTCATCACCGTAGCCGCCAAGGCTCGCTCTCAGGCTCTTGCCAACCGCTTCGTGGAGCTGACTGCCAGCGCCACCACGCCCGATTGGCTGGAAGTGGATTCCGCCAAGCTCACCGGCAAGGTGCAGCGCATCCCCTCCGTGGAGGAGATTGCCCCCATCGTGAACGTGCAGCTCATCGTGGAGTTGTACTCCCGCTAAAGCTGGGGAAAGCTACAAAACACTTAGAATCCCGGCTCCGAGAAGGAGCCGGGATTTCTTTCTTTGGGGAAGACGCGGGGAAGGAAAGCAAAGCGCAACTTGCACCCTTAGCACCCCCAAATGGAGCGCAACTCCCGAAGCGCCCGAGAGCGGAAAAACCCCAGAAGCAGCGGGTATAAAATAAGGGAAACACAGAACCCCAGCCCGGCATGCAACCATGGCGAACCCGGCACCGGTGCATAGCAAACAAGCACCCGGGGAAGAAGACAAGCCACCCCGGCTAAAGCAAATTGGGGCAGGAAATCACGCAACTGGGCACGCACGGGCAAATGCATCACCCGAGCCGTCACGCAAGTATTGATAGTGAGGTTAATGATGGACGTAGCCAGTGCCCCATAGCAAATAGCAAGCATACTAATGGGAAACATCGCCACCAGAATAACCGTGCCCACCAGCTTCTTGGCGATTTCCAGCCGCAAAAAAAGCTTCTTCGGCCCCCCCGCCTTCAGCAGGTTGAGATTGAGAATCTGCAAATGCCAAGTGGCGTAAGAAAGACTCAGAATTTGCAGGTAAGGAACAGCCTCCTGCCAGCCCGGCCCATACACCAACTCCACCAGAGACTCTGCAAACACAGCAGTGAAAATGCACACCCATGCAATCCCCAAAGTAAACGCCCGCATATAGCGGCGGTACAAAGTGCGCATCTTGCCGGGAGTACTCCGCAGCGTAGAAAGCACCGGGAAAGTCACCTGATCCAGCATATAGCACAGAATCGTAGGCAACATCGCGGCCAGCTGAGCCCCATTCTTATAAACCCCCAGCCCGGAAGCAGAATAAAACTTGCCGATAAAAAAAGCGCGCGTGTGAATGTAGAGCGTATCCAGCATCCCGGTGGAAGCCAAACGACACCCCATCCCCCCCAACTTGCGCAGCGACTCGCCGGAAAAACACCATGCCGGCTTCCATGGACACAGCAGAAAAAAAACAAACAGCGTGAGTACAGCCCCCACAATACCTTGCACCATATAAGCCCATATCCCCCACCCCTGCTGAGCCAGCAATAAACATACCGGCAACCCCGCCAACGTACTACCCGTGCATACTAAAGCCGGAATGCGGAACTGCCGCCGGGAAGTGTAAAAACTAATATGCACACTCGCCGCACAGCTCAGAAAAACAATGAGCGCAGCCGCCTGCGCCAGCAGCTCCAACTCCGGCAGGGAAAAGAACGCCGCCACCCCCGGAGCTGCCAGAACAATCCCCCCTGCCAAAAGCCCCCCCATCCCCAGATTGAACCAGAACATCGTATTCAAATCCGCATTCGAATACCTCTGGCGGCGCACCAGCACACTGCCAATACCTGCATGCTGGAGCGAGGTGGCCGCCGTGAAAAACACAGCCGTAAGCCCTAACAGCCCCATCTCCGCCGCAGAAACATGCCGAGAAAGCACCATGGCATACAGCAGCGCCACAGGCTGCTGGGTACACTTCTGCAGCAGCATCCATCGCATGCCGCTCAGCGTCTCCTTAATAACAGCCTGGCGCTTCATTTCCCCCCCCCTACATCGCGAGAACCCCGGAATGTTTAGAACACCTCAGGCATAATAC
>CAYSYD010000056.1:0-14582 GCA_964435145.1 uncultured Akkermansia sp. | reverse complement strand
GAAAGCACAAAACCGGGCATTCTTTCTACCAGCAGATTTGAAACAGACCCAAAAATTACCCTGTCCGTTAAATTAGGCTTGCAAATAGGGGCGGAGTATTGTAGTCTCCGCTATGGCAGAAATTCAGCTTGGACTTACATTTGACGACGTGCTACTGCTTCCTTGCCTTAGCACGATTCTTCCCGGCGAGGCAGACCCCTCTTCCCAACTCTGCGCCGGATTCCCGCTGCGCCTTCCCATTCTTTCCGCTCCCATGGACACGGTAACGGAGGTTGACATGGCTATTGCCATGGCCCGCGAGGGTGGTCTTGGTGTTATCCACCGCAACAACCGCATTGATGATCAGGCCGCCATGGTGGCTAAGGTAAAACGCTTCGAGAACGCCGTGATTACCAAGCCCCTCACCGTGAGCCGCGATATGCGCCTTAGCCAAGTGAAGAGCATTATGCTGGAGCATGGCTTCTCCGGTCTCCCTGTGGTGGATGCGGAAAACAAGCTCGAAGGCATCATCACCGGCCGCGATATGCGCGTATCCGATGGTCACAATCTGGATACCCTCACCGTGGCAGATGTGATGACTCCCAGCGCCCGCCTCATTACCGGCTCCCCCAACACTACGCAGGACGAGGCTCGCAAAATCCTCTACCGTAATCGCATTGAAAAACTGCCGCTTGTGGATGAGAACGGCTGCCTGGCCGGCCTGATTACTGATACGGACATCCGCAAGCGCGAGGCTTTCCAAGAGTCCACCAAGGATGAATTCGGGCGTTTGCGCTGCGGTGCAGCCGTGGGGCCGGGCCCGGAATTTTTGGATCGCGCCCGCGCCGTTATCGATGCCGGGGCAGATGCCCTCTTCATCGATGCCGCCACCGGGCACACCAGCCGAGTGCTTTACGTTATCGAAAAACTCCGTGAGCTTGGTAAACCCGTGGTAGCCGGCAATGTGGTGACTAAGGATGGCGCACGCGACCTCATCTCCGCAGGAGCCAGTGCCATTAAGGTGGGTGTGGGGCCGGGTTCCATCTGCACTACACGTATTATCTCCGGCGTGGGTATGCCCCAGTTCACCGCCATTCAGGAAGTGGCGGAAATTGCGCGCCCGGCAGGCGTTACCGTTATTGCCGATGGCGGCATCCGCTACTCCGGCGATGCCGTGAAAGCACTGGCAGGCGGCGCGGACCTCATCATGCTGGGTGGCATGCTGGCCGGATGCGAGGAAAGCCCCGGTGCCGTGGTTCACTACCAAGGCCGTAACTTCAAGACTTACCGCGGCATGGGCTCTCTTGGTGCCATGCGCGCCGGCTCCGGCGACCGCTACGGCCAGAATGCCAGCGGCAAGCTGGTGGCGGAGGGCGTGGAAGCGCGTGTACCGTACAAAGGCATGCTGGCGGATGTTATCTTCCAGCTGGTGGGCGGCCTGCGCTCCGGCATGGGTTACTTGGGAGCCAAGAGTCTGAACGAGCTGCGCGAGCATGCACGTTTTGTCCGCATCACCTCCGGCGGCTTGCAGGAAAGCCACCCGCACGATGTGACCATTACGCAGGATCCCGGGAACTACTCCCGCTAATTTCCGGCCATGCGGAAACATACATTCCCGAAACTGATTTGCACTGCACTCGCCCTCTTGGGGGCGGGTGCAGCCCTTTCTGCCCCGGAAGCTCCGCCAAGCACTCTCCCCGGAGGCTGGCATTACGCATGGGGCGATGAATTTAACGGCCGCAAGCTCAACACCAAAAAATGGGCTTATGAGCTAGGGGTTATCCGCAATAGGGGTGCCTCCCAGACCTATACAAAATCCGCCGTACGATTGAGCGGAGGCAAACTCATCCTTACTTCCAGCTATAAAAAAACACGCAATAGCACCTATGTGGCAGACTCCGATAAGTGGATGGAGCAAATCAAAACCCAGCCGTACTCCAGCGGTTCCGTCACCACCCGCGGTATCAAGGAATTCACCGCACCCGGCCGTTTGGAAATCCGCGCCCGCATTCCGTACGCCAAAGGAGTGTGGCCTGCCCTCTGGACGATGCACTCCAACTCCTACGGCTGGCCGGCAAACGGGGAAATTGATATTCTGGAAAACATCTCCCAAGAGGCAGATACCTGCTACACCATCTTCCGCTGGGGAAAAACGGCACCCAAACAGAACAAAAAGTGGTATGCCGTACGCACATGCCCAACTATTCTAAGAATTTCCATGTTTACATTCTGGAATGGGACGATACCACCATGCGCGTGCTGATTGATGATAAGGAGGTAGGGCGTGTGAACATTGCCGATGCGGATTACCCCAATGGGGATAATCCCCTGCGTACCCCCTGCTACCTCATCATGAATACCGCCATCGGCGGCCCCGGCACTTGGCCGGAACAGCCGGAGCCCAAGGATTACCCCGTCCGCTTCGAAATCGACTACGTTCGCTATTACACCAAAAATTCCACTTAGATACCCCCCCTTTTTTCTGTGATGACTCCCATCGATCTGAACGAACTCAAAATCTCCCCCGCAGCACTCATCGGCAAGCAGTGGATGCTCATTACCGCCGGCACGCCGGAAAACTTTAACTGCATGACTGCCAGCTGGGGTGGCCTGGGCTTCCTTTGGAACCGCCCGGTGGCTTTCGTCTTTGTGCGCCCCAACCGCCACACCTGCCGCTTTATTGAGGAGCAAGCCGCTTTCACCCTCAGCTTTATGCCGGAGCAGTACCGCCGGGACCTCATCTTCTGCGGGCGCAACTCCGGCCGCGATGTGGATAAAATGGCGCACACCGCCCTGCGCCCCCTCACCACGCCGGGTGGGCTCCCCTCCTTCCAAGATGCGGAGCTGGTACTCGAATGCCGCAAGATGTTCCGCACCACCCTCCAAGAAGCAGATTTCCTGAATTGGAGCGAGGTTTCCCCCGCTTGGTATGCCGAGGATAATCCCCTCCACTACCTCTATATCTGCGAAATCTCCTCCGCCCTCAAGGCCTGAAATCCCCTTCCCCCGCCCTCCCCGGACGGGGGAAAGTGAATTTCTTTCTGACTTCGCATAATATTTTGAACATAGGGGGGAGGAGGAGACATCCAAACGGCATGATGAATAATAATCTTACTACAAAATTCATGGAAGGGCTGCAAGCCGCCCAAAAAGCGGCTCAAGCCGCCGGGCGGGCGCAAATACATCCTGCGGAGCTGCTACTGGCGCTATGCCGGCAGGAGGGGGGAGTCCTTTCATCCATTCTGACCCGCGCCGGTGTGGACACGCGGCAACTGGAGCAAAAACTGGAGCAACACTTGGCACGGCAACCTCGCCAGCGAGGCGGAGTAGTGCAGAGTCCCGGCGTGGGGACGGAGCTGGACCGCGCTCTGAATGCAGCGGAGGCACAGCGGCAGCAGATGAAGGATGATTACCTGAGTGTGGAGCATTTTGTGCTGGGGCTTTTCGAGGCGGATGCCTCCCTGAGCGAGCTGCTGGAAAGCTGCGGGCTAACAAAGAAGGCCTATTTGGAAGCGCTGAAAGCAGTGCGTGGCAACCAGCGCATTACAGACCAGGACCCGGAGGAAAAATACCAAACGCTGGAGAAATACGGCACGGACCTGACGGCTCTTGCCCGGCAGGGAAAGATTGACCCCGTCATTGGGCGCGATGCAGAGATTCGCCGCGTGATGCAAATTCTCTCCCGCCGCACAAAGAATAATCCCGTACTCATCGGCGAGCCCGGTGTGGGCAAAACGGCCATTGCAGAAGGATTGGCACGGCGCATGGTGAATGGAGATGTGCCGGAAAGCATGCAGGGGAAGCGCCTGGTAAGCCTGAACATCGGCTCCATGCTGGCCGGAGCCAAATACCGGGGCGAATTCGAGGAACGCCTGAAGGCCTTTATCAAAGAGGTAACCGCATCGGAGGGAGAAATCATCCTCTTTATCGATGAGCTGCACACACTGGTAGGCGCGGGCGCCGGAGGAGATAGCTCCATGGATGCCGCCAACCTCTTGAAACCGGCTTTGGCACGCGGGGAGCTGCGCACCATCGGTGCCACTACGCTGGATGAATACCGCAAATACATCGAGAAAGACGCTGCATTGGAACGCCGCTTCCAACCCGTGTACGTGGCGGAGCCGGATGTGGAGGATACCATTGCCATTCTCCGAGGGCTGAAGGAACGCTACGAAGTACACCATGGTGTACATATTACGGATGGCGCACTGGTGGCAGCGGCCACGCTGAGCCAGCGCTACATTGCGGACCGCTTCCTGCCGGATAAGGCCGTGGACTTGGTGGACGAAGCTGCCGCCAGACTCAAAATCGAACTGGATTCCATGCCTTCCGAAATAGACGAGCTGAACCGCACAGCCATGCAGCTGGAAATGGAACGCCAAGCACTCGTGCGCGAAACAGATGCCGATTCCCGCCAAAGGCTGGAAAAAATTACCCGGGAACTGGCCGATACCAAGGAAAAAGCAGATGCCATGATTGCCCACTGGCAAAGCGAAAAGGATATTGTGGTGAAAGCGCGTGAAGCCCAGAAAAAAATCGACACCCTGCGCACGGAGGCAGAACAAGCCCAGCGCCGGGGGGATCTCGGGCGTGCCTCCGCCATTTTGTACGGAGAAATCCCCGCTGCAGAAACTGCCGCCCGGGAAGCCCGGGAAGCTCTGGCCCACCTGCAAAGCAAGGGGGAAGGCCTGCTCAAAGAAGAAGTAACGGAGGCCGATATTGCCAAGGTGGTTTCCACTTGGACCGGCATTCCCGCCACGCGCCTTGCAGAGAGCGAGCGCGACAAGTTGCTGCATATGGAAGAGCGCCTCGGCAAACGCCTCATCGGGCAGGAGGCTGCCGTACGCGCCGTGGCGGATGCCGTGCGCCGTTCCCGCGCAGGCTTGCAGGATGAGCATCGCCCGCTGGGCTCCTTCATCTTCCTCGGTCCCACGGGCGTGGGTAAAACAGAACTGGCCAAAGCCTTGGCCGAGTTCCTCTTCGACGATGAGGCTGCCATGGTACGCATCGATATGTCGGAATACATGGAGAAACACAGTGTTTCCCGCCTCATTGGAGCGCCTCCCGGCTATGTGGGCTACGATGAGGGCGGCCAGCTCACAGAAGCAGTGCGCCGCAGACCATACAGCGTGGTCCTCTTCGATGAGATTGAAAAAGCCCACCCGGATGTATTCAACGTGCTGCTGCAAGTACTGGATGACGGCCGCGTGACGGATGGCCAAGGACGCACCGTGGATTTTACCCACACGGTACTCATCATGACCAGCAATATAGGCAGCCAATTCATCCTGAGCGAGGAGGATGCCACCGCCCGCAACGGCCGCGCCCTCGATGCCCTGCGCGGCCATTTCCGCCCGGAATTCCTCAACCGCATCGATGACATCATCATCTTCGACCGCTTGAGCCGCACGGATTTGGCACACATTGTGGATATCCAGCTGGAGCGTGTGCGCCGGCGCTTAGCCCCGCGCGGCCTCAAGCTGGAAATCACCCCGGCAGCGGCGGAACTCGTGGCCACCCGGGGGTATGACCCGGTATACGGAGCCCGCCCGCTCAAACGCGCCATCCAACGCCTCATTCTGGATCCGCTCAGCCGTGCCATCCTGCAAGGACGCTATCCGGAAGGCAGCACCATCCGCGTGGAGGAAAAAGACAGCGGCATCCTCTTCGAATAAGAAGCGGTATGCGCACAGGTGCGGGGCATGGAGTCCCACTCTATGCCCGCACCTGCCCCTTAATACGTGGGGAAACCATCCGCCCGCAAGGCATCCCAGCCCCCTTCGAGGGTATAAATAGGCGCATCCAGCATTCCCAAATCGCGAAGTTCCTGCGCCACGTCCTCCGCCGCCGTGCAATCCCCGGAGCAGAATACCACAATACATTCTCCCTGTTCCCCGGCCTCCAGCAAGCGTCCGATGGCCGCATCCACCAGCTGGGGCATCTCCGGACCTTTGCGAATGGGGAACATGCGGTTCTCACTCAGCATGAGGTGATTCAACTCAAAATCCGCTGCGCTTCGGGCATCCACCCAAACCACTTTATTCTTATAGCGGGCATGGAGTGTTTCCAAACACATCCTCCCGGGCGGAAGCTCCGCCTGTACACACAACGGCAGGCGATGCGGGGCAAAAAAACACCGGTCCGCCCAATACAACACCACGGCCAGTGCCACAATCACCGCCCCAAGGCGGAACACCTGTGTGTATGTATCCTTCATATGTGTATACCTGCGCTATTTCTACCACAGCCGCCCCGGCAGTGTCAACGTTCTGCATGTTTTTTTACAAAAAAATAAGGATTTATTCTTGACGCCTCGTGGGAAAAGATGTATACTCCCGCCGTCCGATACGACAGGGCTATGGTGTAATTGGCAACACATCGGTTTCTGGCACCGCTATTCGGGGTTCGAGTCCCTGTAGCCCTATCCGCAAAACCCGCAGTTCTCCCGCTGCGGGTTTTTTGTTGCTTGACGAAACGAAAGCTCCGGGGTTAGAATGGCTACACTCTAACCGATAGAATAACGGAATGAATTATTGGTTAACTTCTGCGCTGCTCCCGGTAGCGGCTTGCGTATGCTATGCGGAACATGCCCCTATGGAATGGCGTGGTTTGCACTTGGATGTTTCCCGGCATTTCTTTGCCCCGGCCGTGGTGCAGCAACTGCTGGACCATATGGCAGGTATGAATTTTAACCGCCTGCATTTGCACCTGACGGATGGGCCCGGCTGGCGGCTGGAAATTAAACGCTACCCACGCCTCACGGAGGTGGGCGCATGGCGAAAATACCTTTCCCGAGATAGAGAGTGGGGCTGGGCAGACCACGAGATTGGCCGCCATTTTTCTCCATGCTACGGCGGCTTTTACACACAGGAGGAAATGCGCGGCCTTATCCGCTATGCGGCGGAAAGGGGCATTCAAATCGTGCCGGAGGTGGATATGCCCGGGCATGCCTATGCCTGCTTGGTGGCTTATCCGGAGCTGGCGCTGGAGCCTCCACCGGGCTGCAAGGTGGGGCGGGATGTACTGGCGACGGATAAGCCGGAGGTGCGGCAATTTGCCAAAAATGTACTGGCGGAGCTTATGGAGCTTTTCCCTCCGGGAACGCCCATTCACTTGGGCGGAGATGAGGTGGATTTCCACCTGCTGAGCCGGGAGCAGCAGCGCAGCTTTATGCAGGAAATGGTGGATTTTGTGCATGCCCACGGGCGCCAAGCCATTACTTGGGATGAAGCGGCAGCCAATGGGGTGCGCGGGCAGTGGGTTATGCTCTGGCGGGCAGAACAGATGGAACGCATCTTGGCACTGCAAATGCCGGTTATCCTCTGCCCGAATTCGCATTTTTATTTCGATTACCCGCAAAACAGGGAGGAAGCCAAGCCATGGGAACGCATCATTACCCCGGAAACGGTGCGCTCTTTCCGCCTGCCGGATTCTCCCTTGGTGCTGGGGGTGCAAGGTAATGTTTGGACGGAGCGCATCTTCACCCCGGAGCAACTTTTCCGCAAAGTCCTTCCCCGGGCCAGAGCCATGGCGGAACGTTTTTTTCTCCCCGCCGCTGCACCATAATGCGAAAGAGGGGAGGCTCTTTCGAGTCCTCCCCCTCCTCTTTTCACACGGCGGATACCCGGCGGGCATCAAGCCTCAATATAGCCGATGAAGGGCAGATTGCGATACTTGCCGTTATAATCCAGACCATACCCCACAAGGAAAAAATCATCGCAATGGAGGGCGCAGAAATTGGCTTCGTAGCACACATTGCGGCAGCCTTTTTTGTTTATGGCCACGGCACTGGCCACAGCCGTGGCACCCTGGCGGAGCAACTCATCGCACACTTCCTTCATGGTAAGCCCGGTATCCAGCACATCATCAATCACCAGCACGCGCTTGCCGGCACAATCCGGCATGGTGCCGTGCCACCGGAGCTTGCCGGAGCTTTCCATCCCATGGTAGCTGGACACTCGGATGGTTTGCAGCTCAAAGTTGGCGGGGAGGCAGCGGAGGAGATCCGCCGCGTACCAAATGGCACCATTCAGCAGGCAAAGAGCCATCACAGGCTCCTCACTTCCGAAGAATGCTTCTACCTCGCTCGCGACACGCCGCACAGCATCCTGAATCTGCTCGGCCGAATAAAGTGTTTTGATGTTCATGGTTTTGCCCGGCTATGGGGGATTTGGTGTAACGTGAAAGACGAAAGATACAACAGTTAGAAAAAAAATCAAGCGCAGATGTGCATTTGAATGCCCGGAGGGGCACTTTTCTGCCCGAATGGGAGAAAAATCAGGCTAATTCCTCCTCATCGGGAGCCTGCCGGGCCTGCCCGCTCACTGCGGCATAGAGGCGGTCCCAAATCGGGCACTCCTTGAAAAACCAGCCGATGATGAAGCCCGTACTCACCGCGCAGATGAGGGAACCCTCGCGCACGCCGACCACTTCCCCCAGCATGAGCAGGGAAGCCACCACGGCTATACCAATCATGCTGCAATCCACCGCCACTTTTACCCGGCTAAAGCGCCAGTGGAAAGTACGGCTGAGAGCCAAACAAAGCCCCTCCGCAGAAAGGGGAATCATATCCGCCTTCACAAAGGTGAAAATACCGAAAGCGCACAGAATGCAGCCCAGCAGTGTATATGCCAAAGAGGCCATGTAACTTTCCACCGGAAGCAGGGAGGTATAGCTCAGGCACACATCCAGCATAGAACCGAGGATGAGCCCCATCACAACCTGCAATAACTGCACAGGCCGGTATTTGCTGCGCAGCAAAAGAATCTGCAAGAGTACCAGCAACACATGCACGCATATGAGCATGCGCCCCACGGTGCAAAACTCGTACCCAAGGCCACCCTCCGTTTCCCCCAGCACCAAGTGCGCCACAAGTGCCGGGCTGGTAATGGCATCCGTACCCAAGTTAGCCAGCACGGTAAAAGCAATACCTTGCGCCAAAATAAACAGACCCAATAACAGGCAGACGAGGCGCACAACGATTTCGGAGAGTTTGCGTTTTTGTTTCACGGCACGGCTATTCTACACGAATATCCGTGCGCGGGCAAGCCCCTTTTTCCGGGGGTGTACAAAGCTTTAGGCAAAGCGGGAGCTGCGCCTGCAGACGCAGCTCCCGGAAGAAAACAAACCTGGATACCCGTATTACCAAGAGGGTTTGAAATCGGGGATGCGGGGGCCGCTTCCCGGGCAATTTTCGGGCACACGGTAGCGGGTACGGAGCTGGTGGTAGGTATTCTTCAGCTGCTGCATCACCTCCGCATAAGCGGGGTCTGCGGCCACATTCCGCATTTGTTGGGGGTCCTTCTCGTTGTCGATGAGTAGCCACTCATTTTCCGGGAGACGTACGCCGGATTGGCGTTCCTCCTGCGTGGGGGTCCAAATGCGGGCGAAGGTGTAGCGGCGGGTGCGGAAGCCATCATGCCGGGGCGCATTGTGTTCCCCGGGCTGCTCGTAAAAGGCGTAATAAAGCGGGCGGTCGGCAAAGGCGGGAGCCTCTCCGGTGCGGAAGAGCGGCGTGAGGGATACCCCCTCCATGGTACTCACATTCTCCGGCGTATTCGCGCCGGCAATTTCCAAAATGGTGGGGGCGTAATCGATATTCTGCACCATGGCTTGGGAGCGCACACCGGGAGTAATCCGCCCTTTCCAGCGCATCACCAAGGGCATGCGGAAACTTTGCTCGAAAATCCAGCGTTTATCGTACAGCCCATGTTCCCCGAGATAGAACCCCTGGTCGCCCACGTATATCACGAGCGTATTCTCGGAGAGTCCATGGCGGTCCAAATAATCCAGCAGAGTGGAAACGGACTGATCCACGGAAAGAAGAGTACCCAAATAATCCTCCATATACCAACGCCAGCGCAGTACAGCCATATCGCGCTCCGTTTGCACCTTTCCCGCCCGGAAAGCCTGCACAAACTCGCGCGTGCGGGTGGTGTAAAAATCATCGTACACCTCGCGCGTGCCGGGATCCAGAAAATCCGTACCCCAGCCAAAATTATTGCGTGCGGCAAAGCGGGGCTGGTGCGCCTCCCAATCGAAGTTTTCCGGCACGCCGCCATTATTGTTGAATACACCCCGATTCACCATCTGCCGCAAGGACCATTTGGGTACAATCTCCTTCATCACATCGAAGGGGATTTCCTTTTGCATCAGGTGGTTATCGTTCCAATTACACATATCCCAAAGTACGCTCTGGCGGTTGTGGCGCAGGAACTCCGGCCGCCGGCTCCAATCATCCATCAGCGTGGCGGGCGGTTCCAAACGGGACACATATTCCTTTACGGCCTTCAGGTGGCGCGGGGCAGGAATCCAGTTGCGATGGGGTGCCTTGTGCCCCACAAGCAGCGCAAAAGGCTTGCTCTTATCCCGATTTTCCATCCAGTCGATAGCCTTAGTCGTTACCAAATCCGTTACATAGCCACGGTCTTGGTGGTGAACAATACGGCCGTTTTCTCCGGGCTGCTGGAAGGTGGGATTCCAATAGTCCCCCTGGCTGGGGAATACCTGCCATGAATGGAAGCCTGTGGGGCGGGAGATGAGGTGCCACTTACCCACAATGCCTGTTTGGTAGCCCGCCGCTTGGAGCATTTTGGGGTAGGTGGGCTGGGAACCATCAAACGCCGGGCCTCCATAATTGTACAAAAAACCATTATTATGCGAGTGGCGCCCGGTAAGCATGCAAGCGCGGGACGGACCGCACAAGGAATTCGCGCAGTAAGAGCGGTCGAACACCATACCCTCCTCCGCTAAACGCCGGAAGCCGGGCATCGGCATGGGAGTATCCGCCTCGCAGCTGCCCAGCACCTCCGGCGAGTGGTCATCCGTTATGATAAACAGCAAGTTCGGCCGCATCTCCGCCCCCATCACGGCTCCCATGCAGCATAACGCTGCCAGCCACTGCATCATGGTAGGTATAGCTCTCATACCCGGGTAATTTAGCACACTCCGCCCCAAAAATCAAACTCATTCTAAGAAAGCCCGCCATGGAAACTGCCGAATACCCCCAAATGCAGACCCGCCAAACTGAATGGAAGTTAGGGCTTGACTTTATAGGCACGGCGGGTATACTCCCCGCGGGGAGCAATCACCACCTCCCCGGAATACAACATGGAACCTATTTACGAAGGCAAAGCCAAAAGACTGTTCACGACCGAAGACCCGAATGTCCTGCGCATGGAATACAAGGACTCCGCCACGGCATTCAACGGCGTGAAAAAGGAAGATTTCGAGAACAAGGGCCGTTTTAACAAAGCCATCACCCTCATCATCTACCGCATGCTGGAGGAGAAAGGTGTGCAAACTCACCTTGTGGATGATGTGGACGACATCAACCTGCTGGTAAAGAAGGTATCCATTATGCCTCTGGAGGTGATTGTGCGCAATGTTGCGGCCGGTTCCTTCTCCAAGCGCATGGGTGTGGCGGAAGGCACAGCCTTCACGAAACCCATTGTAGAATTCTCCTACAAGGATGATACCCTGAATGACCCCTTCATTAACGATGACTACGCCCGCGAGATGGGTGCCGCCACGGAGGAGGAGTGCGCCAGCATTAAGCGCATGGCTCTGCTGATTAACGAGACCCTCAAGGAATTCTTTATGCAGGCAAACCTGCGTCTCATCGATTTCAAGATTGAGTTCGGCCGTCTGGCATCCGATCCCGGCCAAATTGTGCTGGCGGATGAGATTTCCCCGGATACTTGCCGCCTGTGGGATGTAGCCACGGGTAAGAAGATGGACAAGGACCGCTTCCGCCAAGGTTTGGGCGAGTTCATGGAGGCTTATGCCGAAGTGCTGGAGCGCTTGCAGAAGTAACCCCCACCCTTTTACCGGCCACCGCGCAGCACAGTCCTGCACGGTGGCCATTCCCATATTTCTATGGCCACACTTACACTAGAAGTATTCAGCCGTTTCCAATCCGCTACGGATGCAAACAAGCTGCTTTACACCCCCATCAGCGACCAGCTGACCTACAACCACACGCGCCTTTACACCGTTGAATGCGAGGGTGATGTAGATGCTGCGAGAGATTACATGCGCCGCGTACTGGTAGATACCATCTCCCAGAAAGTGCAGGAGGACGGCACCCCCGCTTTGAGTGGCGAGCTGTTCTGCATCTCCTACGGCATTAAAAAAGGTGCCCTGGATTTGGAGAAGGAAGCCATCCTTACCAATTACAACGGCCGCAAGGGGCTTCCCTTCACCATTAAATCCCTCACCATCACGCAAAACATCTATGTGTTTGGCCAAGGGGACAAGGAGGGGCTTTCCGCCCGCTTCTGCAAGGACATTTGCAACCCCGCTATCCACACTTGGAGCGTACGCTAACACCCCCATACCCACACCTTTCCGATATGGCTACATACCGAACCATCCCTGTCCGCAGCCTCAGCACGGAGCAGCTTACCCAGCTCAGCCAGGACATGAAGCTCTCCCTCTCCACTGAGGATATGCTCGTGGTGCAGCAGATTTTCAACGAAATTGACCGCGAGCCCACCGATGTGGAGCTGGAAGTCATTGCCCAAACCTGGTCGGAGCATTGCAAGCACCGCATTTTTGCCGCCACCATCCGGCACACCACCGGTGGGCAGACGGAGGAAATCCAGAGCATGTACAAAACCTTCATCCAGCGCCCCTCCAAGGAGATTATGGCCAAGAAACCCGGTTTTGTGCTGAGCTGCTTTGTGGATAATGCAGGCTTTATTAAGCTGGACGACAATCTTTCCGTATGCCTGAAGGCAGAAACACACAACCACCCCAGTGCCATCGAACCCTATGCCGGGGCAAACACCGGGCTTGGCGGCGTGATTCGCGATATCCTGGGCGCAGGTAAAGGCGCCAAGCCCATTGCTAACTTGGATGTTTTCTGCTTTGGTGCCCCGGATACTCCCCAGAGCATGGTGGACGGGCACAACATCATCCACCCGCTGGGCATTATGCGCGGCGTGGTACACGGAGTGCGCGATTACGGCAACCGCATGGGCATTCCCACCACCAGCGGCGCCATCCAGTTCGACCCCACCTATATTTACAACCCCTTGGTATTCTGCGGTACGGCCGGCGTCATCCCGCAGTGCGATATTGCTAAGGAAATGAAACCCGGTCTGGCCGTAGTAGTCATCGGCGGCCGCACGGGTAAGGATGGGCTGCACGGCGCCACCTTCTCCTCCGCAGCCATGGGCGAAGCCTCTGCCGAGGAGGACCAGCAAGCCGTGCAAATCGGCAACCCCATCGAGGAGAAAAAGACCCTCGATGTGATTTTGGAAGCCCGCGAGCGCGGACTCATCGAATTCGTGACGGACTGCGGCGCAGGCGGCTTCTCCTCCGCAGCGGGCGAGATGCTCTCCGAAACCGGCGGCAACCTGTATTTGGAACGCGCCCCCCTTAAGGAGACGAACATGCTCTCCTGGCAAATTTTCCTTTCCGAATCGCAGGAACGCATGGTGCTGGCCGTCAAGCCGGAGAACCTTGCAGAACTGCAAGCCTTGGCAGACACGTTCCAAACGGAAATGACCGTGCTGGGCGAATCCGACGATTCCGGCGTGCTGCGCGTGTGGCACAACGGCGAATTGGTAGTGGAAATGGATAACTCCAAACTCCACGATGCTCCCACCAAGCACCTCACCTCCGTCTTTACCCCCGGCGAGGCAAAAACCGGACTCCCCTTGGACGATTCCCATCTGGCAGACGACCTCAAGCAGCTCTTCGGCGATTTCGCCATCGTTTCCCGCGAGCCCATCATTCGCGAATATGACCACGAGGTACAGGGGAACACCGTCCTCAAGCCGCTGGCCGGTGCCACTGCGGATGCTCCGCAGGACGCCTCCGTTATCGATATCGACGGCTCGGAGAAGCTCATGTCCCTGGCACTGGCCATCCTGCCGGAATGGGGCAAGACAGACCCATTCGCCATGGGCACCGGCACCGTGGATGAGACCGTGCGCCAGCTTGTGCTTGCCGGCACCAACCCGGACAAGATTGCCCTGCTGGACAACTTCTGCATGGGCAACCCCGAGGAACCCACCGAGCTGGGCCGCATCGTGGAATGCGCCAAGGGCATCCGCGAGGCAGCTCTGGCCTACGGCGCCCCCTATGTTTCCGGCAAGGATAGCTTCTACAACTACTTCGAGACCGAGGACGGCCCGGTAAACATCCCCGTCACCTTCCTCTGCTCCGGCTTCGGCGTAGTGGAAGATGCCACCCATGTGCGCGGGGCCTCCCTGCGCCGCAATAACAGCACCATCTTCATCATCGGTAACACAGAGGACGAAATGGGAGCCTCCGTTTATGCCCGCATTAAGGGCATCCAAGGTGCCCTTGTGCCGCAAACAAACTGCGCCGCCAACTACGCCATGTACAAGGCTTACTACGAGAACGCCCTCACCAAGGGGCTGGTACTCTCCGCACACGACCTCTCGGAAGGCGGTTTGGCCGTAGCCGCTGCGGAAATGGCATTCTCCGGCATGGGGGGGCTCTCGCTGGATTTGGACAAGCTGCCCACCCAAGGCGGCTGGCAGAACAATGCCGTGCCCTGCTTCGGCGAAAGCACAGGCCGCTTCCTTGTGGAAGTGGACGAGGATTTGGCCGCAGAGTTCGAGGCCGCC
>CAYSYD010000055.1:0-14593 GCA_964435145.1 uncultured Akkermansia sp. | reverse complement strand
TATTTATGTCCTAAGCGCTAGATTCATTTCGGTGTGCGATTTTTGTCCGACAATGCAGTGCCGGAGCGCCGGAGACCGGAGGGCATAAAAAACTGTGCCTCCCCCGGGAAAAGAGGGGGAAGCACAGGTTTGTGGGTAGTGGGTACCGTGCGGGGGTGTTTTAGAAGCTGTACCGCATACCGACGTTGGCGTTGAACTCGCGGCTGCCGCCACGGAATTCAAAATTGGCACCGCCAAACATGGACCAATGCCGACTCATGGGGATATCCAATCCCATGCCTACCAGGCCGCCGCAGCGATCCGGCTCGGCATAGTCCAGATGGAAGCGGTTACCGCCGCCCTGGAAACGCGCGTTAACGGTACTCCCTTGGTCCCCTGCATCCAGCGTAACGAGGGCCTCCAGCATGACGGTGGCCGGGGCTTCGTTCGTGAAAGCGGTGAACCGGTGTGTAAGCCGCGCACCCAGACCAAAGAGTACGCCCCAGGCATCCTGGCTACCCACGTTCAAGCCGGCGGAGCCAAGGCCGCTCTCGGAGTAGGAATCCACCCAGCCGGCCATGGAATCCACGGTGAAGAGGGGAGCAAGCGTGGTGCGTTCCGCGATGCGGAAATCATAAGACAGCTCGTAGAAGGCATTGAAGGTAATGGCATCCGGGCTGCTCTTGGCCGTACCGCTGAAGGGGCGGTCGCCACCGATGCTTACGCTGCGTTTGTGGTCCATATCGTGCAGGCCGATGCCAATACCGGCACGGGTGTACCAGCCGCGATAGCGGTACCCGGCATAGAGGTCGATGTAGTAGTTATCCGTGCGGTCGCGGAATTGGGACACATCGGTAATGCGGGAGCGCTCGTACCCGGCGGCCAGCCCCAGCAGCAAATTCTCGTTCATGCTGTACTCCGCACCAAGCATGCCACCCCAGGAATCGCGGTCGAATCCGGGAGCCGAGGAGGCGGAACCACGGCGGGAGAAGGAGGTGAAGGGCGAGAGCCATACGGACATGCCGGGTTTCCATGCCCCGGTGTAGCACATCTGCCCGCTCTTGGGGTCCAGCATACTTTGGCGGGTGGCATTGTTGCGTCCCATCATGTTCCGCAGGTTACGGTTATGCACCAAGCCGCCATCCAGCAGGGAGGACATTACGGTGGTGAGCCCCATGCCCCCCAGAGAATTGAGCGCGGAGAGGGTCTCCCCGCTGCTTGTGGTGTAGCGAAGGGAATCCAACACGGTAGCCAAGCTGCCGGTGGCGGTGCCTGCATCCTCCGCAGAGGCCAGCGCACGAGCCACGGCGTTCTGGTTTGCATTGCCGGAAACGCTGCGGTAGTTGCGGCTGAGGGTGAGTACTACGCCCTCCTCCGTATTCTCCGTGCGGGCGTTGAGACCATCCAAGTTGCTATCAATCTCCATGGAGAAAGTCCCCGTCACATCATCCGCCTGTACGAGAAGAATATCTCCGCGGTTGAGGAGTTCTGTCTCGTTCCCGCTTACGTTGAGCTGCAGGCTGCTGCCTTGGAGATTGGCCGCTTGGGTCACAACGAGGGTATCCTGTTGGCCGTCCGCATTCACATCCATCACCACGGTGGAGCCGGAATTCAGCTCCAGCGTGCCGAGGGTGAGGGTGGTGTAATCCGTGGCGGTGCTACTACCCACTACCAATGTGGTGCCCGTGGAGCCATTGGCCACAGCCACGCTGCCAATGCTGCCATTGCCGCTTACCGTGGTGCCGGCGGACATGGTGACGGCGGAGCCCAGTGCGGTATTCACAGCAAGGGAGCCTTCCTGCAAATCGATGGCCGCCATATAGGCCGATTTATCTGCCCCTTCCACCACGAGGGAGGAGAGACCATCCTTCACCAATGTGGAGGTGGCATCAGCCGTCATCTCGCCGCTCAGGCTCACGGTGGATTCGTTATTGGCGGTAATGGTGTCGAAGTTGAAATTATTGCCGCTTACCAGCACATTCCCCTCCTCCGCCAGCAGGGTGGAGATGTTTTTCGCTACGGTGGCATCCTCGTGGGAGAGAACAAGCGTGCCTTCCCCCATCTTGGCCAATACGCCCTCGGAGTTCACCTCGCCGCTCATCGTCTGCTCCCCGGCGGCCACCTCCACTGTAAGCTGCCCTGCGGGGGCGGTGGCCGTGGCGGCGGCGCTAATGTTCTTCTGCTCGTTGCTATTGAGTTGCAGCACATGGGAACCGGGGCCTACGACTAAGGTACCATCCGTACCCAGCTGGTTATCCCCGCCGGTAAGGCCGTATTGCCCGGCGGCAGGGGTGGTGGCAATGGTGATGTCCTCTGCGGTGCCTTCCTGCAAGAGGATATCGCCTGTGAGGTCCATGCCCGTGCCGGAGCCCACCATCAGCGTGGCGCCGCTGCCCTGCACATCCACGTTCCCGGCACCACCCACGGCAGAAAGGCGCACCACCTGCTCCTGCCCGATGTTCAGCACGGAATCATTCGTCGTGTCATCCGCCCGGAGCTGCATCCACGGGCCGGCATCCGTTTCCGCCACATCCGCCGGGGCGGTGCCTTGCAGATTCACGGTATTAGCCACTGCGCCGGTTTGGAGGCTTACTACGGCCGGAGTGCCCGTGGTGCCGGAAAGGGCAGTATCCGCCGTGTTGAGGGTGGAGGCGGTGAGGGTGACATTCCCTTCCACGGCTCCGCCTTGGAGAATGTTCACTTCGTTATTGCCTGCGGTGGTCACGTTGCCCGTGAGTACAGCGGATACGTTCAACACATCATCGGCCGCCAGTGTCTGGTCACCTGTCTGGTCGGTGGTAATATCGATAACGGCGGCGGATGCAGGCACGGCTGCGGCCACCATCATCACGGCAAGGGCGGCACGGCGCAGCCCCAAGGGTAGGTGTAATTTCATGGTTTTTATTTTTCAGGGGTTGGGATTCTTAATTTTCCCGGACGCAGCAGCACCTTGCCGCCGCGCCACACTTAGGGAAGTTAAACGCTAACAAACTTATGGTCAATCTATTAAAATAAAAGGTATCTAAGAACACGGGGAAATTACGCGCTATATACTTGCCAATAAGCCACTTTGAGCCTAGAATAAGGCAGACGATAACCACCCCCTTACCACGCATATGCTGATTGCCCCTTCCATGCTTGCCTGTGATTTCCGCCGCATCGGAGAAGAAGCCGAACGCGCCCTGAATGCCGGGGCCGATTGGCTCCACCTCGATGTGATGGATGGTTCCTTTGTGGATAACATCTCCTTTGGCCCGGATATTTGTGCAGCCATTCGCCAAGCAGTCCCCGCCGGGACATTTCTGGATGCCCACCTTATGATAGATGCCCCGGACCACTACTACCCACGCTTCGTTAAAGCCGGGATGGATATGATTACCATCCACGTGGAGCGGGAGGGTGCTGTGGATTTAGCTGCCACACTGGCAGCTATTCGCGAAGCCGGGTGCCAATGCGGACTGGCGGTGAATCCGGCCACCCCGGTGGAAAAAGTTCTGCCCTATCTGGAGGGGGTGGACATGGTGCTGGTAATGAGCGTGGTACCCGGTTTTGGCGGCCAGAGCTTCATGGGCGAAGTGCTGGAAAAGGTACGCACGCTGAAGGCGGAACGCAGTGCGCGCGGGCTTTCCTTCCTCATCCAGATGGATGGCGGCATTGGCTCCGTGCAAGCTCCGGAGTGTGCAGAAGCCGGGGCGGATTGCCTTGTGGCAGGCTCTTCGACCTTCCGTGCGGCAGATATGGCCGCAGCCATTGCTTCCATGAAATAAGCCCCCCGCTCTGTTTTTCCCCATGGACGATGGTACAAAAAGTCTGCTGAATGTGTTTCTGAGCGTACTGGCTCCTGTGCTGGTGCTGGACCACTGCTCCACGAATGGCCCGGCCTTCTGGGAGCTGGGCACCACATGGGCCATGGTGGTGGCACTCTCCATGCCGCTGGGCTGCGGCATTGCCACATGGCTGGATAAACGCTCCGTGGATCCCCTCACTCTCTTTGGCCTGCTGGCCACCATTCTGACCGGAGTTATCACCATTTATGCCAACACCGGGGAGGGCACGGCCATACGCCCGGATACGCCTTGGTGGTATGCGGCCAAGGAAGCCCTTATTGCCCTGCTGCTGGCCGGGGCTATGATGGTGACGGCGCGGCGCCCCAATTCCATGCTGAGGCTCTTTGTATACTCCGATGCGTTGTTCGACATTCCGCGCATCGAACAAGCCTGCACGGAAAAGGGAGTGAACCGGCAATACGAGCATACCCTGTGGAAGGCCAGCCTGTACACGGCGCTGAGTTTGTTATGCTCTGCCATGGCCAATTTCGGGCTTTCTCTGTATTTCCTGCTGCCGGTGCTGCAACAGCCGGCGGAGGAACAAACACTGGCTTATAATTATGCCGTGAGCAGTATGACTTGGTGGGGGTACTTGGTAATTGGCGTACCGCTAATGGCTACCCTTATCTTTGTGATTCGCTATTTGGTGGCACGCCTCGGCTCGCTCACAGGGCTGGGTAAAGAAGAACTCATGCTCCGCTGAGGCAGAGCATGAGTTCCTGTTCAAATAGAAAGTTATATATAGGGGAGCAAGTCTCAAGCCTGCGGATACAGGCTGCGGCGCCCCACGGAGTGGTACTCAAACCCGGCGTGGATGGCGTTCTCTCCGTGGATAATGTTGCGCCCGTCGAACAGAATGGGCAGCTTCATCAGCTCGCGCACGCGCACCAAATCCGCCACGGCAAACTGCTTCCACTCCGTGGCTACGATAAGCACCTCCGCATCGGCCACACAGTCGTACATATCATCCACAATATCCACCTTGTAACCCTTCAGCACGGCAGCAGCCGTCTCGGAGGCCTTGGGGTCGTACGCCGTCACATAGGCACCTTCATCGCACAAGCGGCGAATGAGCTTAATGGCCACAGATTCGCGCACATCGTCCGTATTCTGCTTGAAAGCCAAGCCCCATACAGCCACCTTCTTGTTACGCAGCACCCAGAGCTTTTCCCGGATGCGGTTCAGGAAGCGTTCCAGCTGGGAGGCGTTAATACGCTCCACCTCGCGGAGGATTTCCATGGGTGTACCCAACTGCTCGGAGATGTTGATAAAACCCTTCACATCCTTGGGGAAGCAAGAGCCGCCATAGCCCAAGCCGGCATTCAGGAAATTGCGGGATATACGCTTATCCATGCCGATGCCCTGAGCCACCAGCTCCACATCCGCCCCGGCCTTTTCACACACTGCGGAAACGGCGTTAATATAGGAAATCTTAAGCGCAAGGAAGGAGTTTGCCGCATGCTTAATCAACTCTGCGGAATGCAAATCCACCTCCAAAATCGGTGCGTTAAAGGGCTGGTACACGCGCTTCATCATATCCATGGCGCGCTGGGAATCCGCACCTATCACAATGCGATCCGGATGGAGCAAATCCGCCACGGCGCTGCCCTCGCGCAGGAATTCCGGGTTGGATACCACATCCACCTCCACGCCCTCGTATGCGTAGCGGTAAATCACCTGGCTCACCTTGGTACCCGTGCTTACAGGCACTGTTGATTTGTCCACCACCACACGGTAGCCGTACTCCGGGCGCAGGCAATCCGCAATCTCGTGAGAAACGGCTTCCATGTACGATAAATCCACGGAGCCATCCTCGTTCGGAGGCGTAGGCACGGCAATGAAGATAATATCGCAGGCTGCCACGGCTTCTGCCATGGATGTGGTAAAGCTAAGACGCCCGGCGGATACGTTAGAAAGGATTAAATCCTCCAAGTCCGGCTCGTAAATAGGAATCTGTCCACGGCGGAGGGACTCTACTTTCGCAGCATTATTATCCACACAGATGACATTGTGCCCCACCTCGGCAAAGCACGTCCCTGTGGTGAGTCCCACATAACCGGTTCCGATGATTGCAAGATTCATAACAGGCGGAATTATACTCCCCCACTCTCGCAAAATCAAGCCTTTCTTCCACTCCGCTAACATTCGTACTTGCACACTATTCAAAATACGCTTTGTTCATCCCGGAGAACCCCCATACCGCTTCATATATCCCGTAGTTTCGTTTTTCATTATATAGCGGTTTAATACGCACCTCCCCCGCAGCAAGTTGCAACTTGCTGCTGGGGAGGGATTTAAGCCGAAGGCGGGTGGTTAGAAGTTACAGCGTATGGCGCTGGTGAACTCCCAGCCGCAATAGCTATTTGCCCCATCCTTGCGGGAAGTGAGGTACTCCGCCCCAAGCATGAGTTTGGCTGCGCTCTTATCGCGAGCGGAGGCATAGAAATCCGCGCCGAAATAGAAGCTATGGATGCTATCCACCCATGTGGGGGAAGGTGTCTGCGTGCATACATAGCGATCCGCGCCGAGTTTGCAGGAAGCATCCCCCGTTACGCCGGCATAGCGGAACACAAGGTCCACATGCGGTGTGAGCGCGTATACGGGCAGGAACATGATGCCCACATTGTGGGAGCCCTCCGCATTACGCATATCGAAGTTGGCCACCAAGTTCGTGGTGAAGGTCCACTTTCCCTGTTTGATTTCGTAACCAAGGGAGATAGCATCCTGTACGTTGATACCGTAACAGTTAGCACCATCCGTAGCATGATTGCGACTGTATGTGTTATCGAAATCGTGCGTATACTGGGCGGAGACCATGTGGTAGCCCTCCTCGGAGATGAGGAATTGATGCTGGCCGCCCACAATGCCGTAGAATTTATCCTCCCAGCCGAATTCGCCTTTGAGGCCGCGGCCATCGCGGTAAGCATCGCTATGGGTGTAGTTTTTGCCGGTGGGGGCGCGGTCGTTCGCCAAAAGCTGGAGGAAGAGCTTATCGTTCTTGGAGGGTTCGTACATGGCTTCCACGCCCCAGTTAGAATCCAATCCGTGCTGGCCGCCCACTACGGAGCGCTCCACACAGGGATAAACGGAGGAGGAGGCAATGTATTCCGTGGTGAAGAGGGGGGAGAGCTTGCCCACGCGGAAGCTAAGCCCCTTCACGGAGGAGATATTCTGCTTTACCCAGATATCGAAGAGGTTGGTGTAGGAATAGTTCTTCTTGTTGCGACCATTCGGGAAGGTGTTGCGCTCCGGCAGGCCACCCACACGAGCCCACACATGGAAGCGGGTGCCCGTGCGGAAATCCACATTGGCTCCTATCCAACTGCGGCGGAACTCTTGGTTGCGCGGGCCGGCGCCGCGCTTCAGGTGGGAGCCATTGCTGCCGGAAGGCTGCACGGCGGCCACTTGGAATTGCTGGCGGATGGTGAATTGCACTTTGGATACGAGTGTCTCATCGCTCTCGTACACGATGAGGGCATCCTTAATGCTGCTCAACCAGTCCTGCGGCTTATCCTGCACCGCAGCCCCCTGCGCAGCCAGTGCCGCAGAGGCAGCCAGCAGCGTGGAAAAAATCTTGTGTTTCATGGCAAATCAGCGCAGCTTGCTAAAAAGCGTAGCGTTGTCCAGAATCGGCATGTATTCCGTGTGGTCCAAGCCTTTATCCAGAATGTAGAGGGTGAGCAGGCGCTTTACCACGGCCAGCAGTTTCTCGGGCTGCCAGGGTTTCTCCACGTAGTTATCCACGTGGCCATCGTTAATGGCGTTAATGGTATCGGCATGCGTAGCCTGCCCGGTGAGCAGTACCTTGCGGGTGCCGGCAAAACGTTTATCGGACGCCACTTTGCCCAGCAGCTCCGTGCCGCTTTCCCCGGGCATCACTTGGTCAGAAATCACGACGGCCACCATGTCGCCCTCATCGTCTATCTGCTCCATGAGCTTGAGACAATCGGCCACACCGGAAGCCTCCTCCAAACGCACAAGGGGAGTGAGCGGACGGAGGTCGCGCATGACGGAATCCAGCACTTCCTGCTGGTCATCGACACATATGATATTAATTTTCTCCATGGATTTGAGTGGTGGGAATGTTAATAATGAAAGAAGTTTCCTCCTCGGAGCTGCGAACTTCGATGGCGGCTCTGTAGCTATCAATCACGCGGCGCACGATGGAGAGGCCCAGACCGAGCCCGAAATCCAGCCCGAGTTTTTTGGTTGTAAAGTTAGGCTGGAAGATTTTGGTGATATTTTCTTCTGCAATGGCGGGGCCATTGTTGGAGATGGTAACGGTAATATAATCCGAGGGGAGGAGCCGGTGCCCCTCTGTGTGGAGAATACCCGTGCTGATGGAGATGCGGGGGTTGGGTGTTTGGTCCTGCATCAGGGCATCGTAAGCATTCTTAATGATATTGGTCCACACCTGCACAAGTTCCGTGGCATCTGCCGTAATCAGAGGCAGGGGGGAAAAATTGGTTTGCACGGTGAGGTGCTTGAGCTGGTTGTGCAGCAGGCTAAGGGCATCCTTAATGGTCTGCTCCACATCCACGCCCGGCTCGCGGGTGGATTTGCCACCGCCCAGCATCTTCACGGCACGTACGATGCCTGTGGCCAGTTTGGAGGCAATTTTCATATCGCGCAAATCGTGCCCCAACTCCCAAAAACGGTAATTACGGCGCAAATTGCGAATAAAGCGGGAGGGCTGTTTGCGCCCCTGCTCCGTATCCGGGTACATGTGAGCCATCACCTTGGCAGCTTCCTGAGAGAGTTCCAGCTCGCGCTCATAATAGCGCGCAGCGGAGCGCAAATCGCTTGCGGAAGCATAGGAATGGTCGTCCACACCGGAGCGGAAAAGTTCTGCATTGGATTTATCCTCCGCCTCCAAGTACTCCTCCAGACTTTGCGCTACAAACTCCGTGCGGCGGGAAAGCACCCCCACGGCATTATTCAGCTCGTGGGCTATGCCTGCGGAAAGCTGGGCGAGCGTGGCGGACATTTCGGAGCGCTGCACAAGGCGCAGAGCTTCCTCTTTTTCCGCAGCCTTGGTAAAGATGCGGCTGTTGCGGGCAGCCAGTTCGTGAATGATGACGGGCAGGAACTGGCGCTCAAAGGGGCCGTAGAAAGGGGCATCCACCGCCATGGTGGTATCGTCGATGTAGCACACCTCGGAATCCTCCAGTGCGACGATATTGTAGCTGCTGCGGTACATGCGGGAAAAGAAAGACTGCACGCACACATAGGAGCCGGCCTCTGCCCGGAAGGCCTCGTAACCACGGGAGCTGGATTCTGCCGGCAAATCCAGCCCTGCCACGTTCTCTGCTTGGCGGAAGGCGGCAAAAAGCCCCTTCTTCACCAAAAACATGCGGTAGCACTCCTCCCCCTGGTGTACCAGCACCTTCCCCTGCGGCACCTCGAGGGTGCGCGCGGGGTCGCTGAAATACACTTGGTTAATGCGCCGGAGCGGACGTGTAATCTCATCCGGCAAGGGCATTTGGACCGACATGCAGGGGGAGAGTGGGAATAGGTATTATCCGAAGAAGCCTATGGCACCCAGCCCCACCATCATAAGGATGGTGATAGCCAAGCCCAAGAGGCAAAGAATGGTACCGGAGATAGCCATACCTTTCTGCTCAATATGGCCGGTGGCATAAGCCATGGCATTGGGCGGAGTGGAAATCGGCAGAGCCATACCCAGAGAGGAGGCGAAGGCAATCGTTACCAGCAGAGCTACAGCCCCGGGGTTATCCATGGAGCCGGCAGCCATCATAGCACCGGCCACACCACCCAGAATGGGTACCAGCAAAGCGGCCGTGGCCGTGTGGCTCATGAAGGTGGCCATGAAGAGGCAGATGCAGCTGGCACCCACCAGCAGCATGGTGGAATTCCAAGAGGCAAAGGGAATGGCGTTAATCATATCCTTAGCCAGATTCGTCTCGCTGAGGGCCACACCCAGAGCAAAGCCGCCGGCTACCAGCCAAAGCACATCCCAGCTCATAGCCTTGAGGTCCTTCTTCGTAATCACCCCGGTGATGGAGAACACCGCAATGGGGATGATGGCCACGGAGTTGGAATCCAGACCATGGTATTCCTTGGGGATAATCCACATCAGGATGGTGACGATGAAGGTTACATATACAATGATGGCTTTAGGGGTGGTCAGGAATTTACCCTTCAGCTCCTTGGAGAGGTCGAGGCTCTTCTGGGAGATGGGGAACATCTTGAGCAACACCAGCCAGCCCACCAGCAGCATGATGAGTACGAAGGGGATACCGAACATCATCCACTTACCGAAGGTGACATCCAGACCAAGGTCCTGCATATATTTGAGGGCAATGGCGTTAGGCGGCGTACCAATGGGCGTACCGATGCCACCCACATTCGCACCAATCGGGATGCAGAGGGCAAAAGCAGCGCGCCCGCGATCCTCCGGCTTAAAGAGGGCCAGCACCGGCGTGAGCAGGGCAAGCATCATGGCTGCCGTGGCCGTATTGCTCATGAACATGGAGAAAATAGCCGTCACGCTCATCAGGCCCAGCAGCACATACTTGGGATTGGTGCCGAAGGGTTTGAGCAGCACGCGTGCCAAGTTGATATCCAAGCGGTACTTGGTAGCGGCATCGGCCAGGAAGAAACCACCGAGGAAGAGAATGATGATGGGGTCCGCAAAGGTGGCAAAGATGCTCTTCTGCTTGGAAACGCTCACCAGCTCCAGCTCGTTAATGCGTTGGCTCAGCGCGCCATCGTAAAGTTTAGCGGCGGCAGCGGCCAGCTCTGCCTTAGCGGCGGGTTCCGTCACCTTACCGCTCACCACGGGGGCGAGGATGGTGTTATTGATGGTGGAACGCACATAAGCCGAGGAAAGGGCCGTTTGTTTTTTCATATCGGCCAGCACGGCATCCTGAGTGGCCTGCACGGTTTCGGGCTTAGCAGCGGGGCCATAGGCATCGGCCACAATGGCTTTGATGGCAGCACTGTCGAAACGCTCCACTTGCAGGAAATTCAGGGATTGGTTGGACATTCCCAGCAGAGTGAGAGTGATAACCAGCACGGAGGTGGTCCAGATGGGAATAACCTCCAAAATCCACATGAGAGCGGCAAACACAAACAGTGCAATCACTCGGCTCTGAATGGTGTTAATCGGGATTCCCCATTCTTCGAAGGGAATCAGAAGCATGCTGCCACTAAGCAACAGCACAATGATGAGTTTAATCAATGTTTTCTGAGCTTGATTCATAGCTTGTTCAATTGTGTTCTCGGCACATAGTCCGGCATGCGCGTGCATGCCAGCTCGCGCGCAAGCGTGAGAGAACGGGCCTGTGCTGCCCCGCAGCCTATCACAATCCACCAGTTTTGGCAAGTTTTACTTACCAAAACAACGAATTAGCTCAAAAAAGCCCCATGAGTACCTCCACAAGAACCGTCATCAAAATCATGGCGGCAGGATATGCCGTGGCATAGGCAATTACGGGCTCCTGGCGTTCAGTCTTTGCAGTAATGGCTCCCAGAGCGGGGGTGGAAGTAACACTGCCGCAAATGGCACCCAGTGCCTCCGCCAGCGGAAGGTGCATGAGTTTACGAGTCACATAATACCCAAGCGCCAGCGGCAGCGTGCTGATGAGTGCGCCGATAAAAAGCATCACCAAGCCTTGTTCCATCACGGTTTGCACTAATTTTTCCCCACCGGCCACACCGGCTCCGGCCAGAAAAAGCATAAGGGCAAAATCCATCAACAGCACGCGGGATGGGCGGGGAATATACCCGGTAATGGGACCCAGCTTTCCGAAATGCCCCAGGATGAGTGCCACCAGAAGCGGACCACCGGCCATACCAAGGGAAAAGCCTTTTCCTTCACCAAGGCTTATTTCCACATTACCCAGCAGAATACCCAGTGCCACACCACCCGTGAGGGAGAGGATATCCGTCACGTTCAATGCGGAGGAGCGGTGGCCGCAGGTGGCGGCAAAATCCTTCACGGCGGTGGCAGAGCCCACCACACGGACAACATCGTTACGCACAAGTTCCGTATCCGCCGTGGGCACGAAGGTATGCCCCAAGCGGGTAACACGGGTAATGGAGACGCCGTAATGTTCCAGCGTGCGGAGTTGGCGCAGCGGGCTGCCGCAGAGGGAGGCATTCAGCACAATCAGCTCTGTACTTTCATCGCCATAGGAGCGGAGGAGGTGGTGGCTGTGGCTCACATGGCCCAGCAGTCCCACATCGTGTTCCACGCAGGCGCGCTCACCCACCATGAGAACCTCTTGTTCCAGAGAGAACACATCCTCCGCAGAGAGCGGCATGAGTACCTCCTCCTTCACCACGCGGGGGATGAGGCAGTTCAAGGCACCGGATTCCACATAAGTGGTGATATTCCAGCCCAGCACCTCCGGATTCGTTACCCTCACCACACGTTTGATAATATCCGTGGGGGCTTTTTCATCCGTTTTTCCCTCCGGGGACTCATTCAAATCCTTTTTCAGCAAGCGGGGGAGCAGCTGCACAAACAGCACCACGCTGATTACCCCAAAGGGATAAGCCACCCCGTATCCGATGTTGACAAGGGCGGAATCCCCGCCGTTTTCCACCACTGATTCCACGGCGGCGGCCAAAGCCGGGGTACTTGTATTAGCCCCGGCAAAAAGACCTGCAGCCATTTCCGGGCCAATGCCGAAGAGCCGGCAGCTACCCCATGCCACCAGCATGGCACCGGAGGCCATAAGGAGGGAAAGGAGCATAAGCATGCTACCCTTCTTCCCCAGGGAAGAGAAAAACCTGTTTCCCACGCCAAGCCCTACACAGTAAACGAAGAGAGCCGTGCCGATACCCATAATTCCCTCCGGCACTTTCATGCCGAAATGCCCGGCTGCCAGTGCCGCGAATAACACACCGGAATTGCCGAGGGATACACCTTTAACGGATATATGCCCAAGGGCCATTCCCAAACAAAGTACGGCAAAAAGAACAAATGTCGGGTTCGCAAAAACAACATCCATAAACAGGAAGGAGGGAGGTAAAAAGGGATGGCTGGTTATACATGGGAATACTCTTCTTGTCAAGCACTGCCTCACTTTGGCGTTGCTCTCGCGCGGAAGGTGGGTTATAATACAAGCTCCACTACTCAGCACATGCGATACATTCTATCCTCCATACTGCTAATTCTTGCACTCGTACTGCCAAGCCCGGCCGATTCCCTCGTAAGCGTCGAACGTCTGGGCATCATCAACATTACCTTCAGCGAGCCCGTAGTAAGTGCCACCACTGTGGCTAACCAGTTTAACGAACAGCTCAGCCCCAAGGACCGCGGGTTGGAGTTATTCACCATCACCGGGGATAAGGAATACCCCCCTGCCACCCGCTGGGTGGCACAGGATTGCCTCCGCATTGTCCCTGCCACCGGCAGCACCGTGCAAGTGGAGTATGCGTTGAAGTTCAAACCCGGCACACGCTATCTGAGCGGGCGCCCCTTGCAGAACTATGACTATACCTTCCGCACGCGGCCGGTGCCTTTGGTGAGCGAGGAGGCTCCGGGCATACCGGGCGGGGCCATGCTTGTGTGCGCGCGTCCGCGCATTTCGCGGGAAGCGCTCAATCTTTCCCCGGCATCACCCATACGGTACACCTTTACCCGCATGGTACCGGATGGCACGGGAGAGCGTGTACCCGGGCGGGAAACCGTGGAGGGTATTGCGGAGCCGGCCCTGCTGCGCCATGGGTGCAGTTACAGCGTACTGAGTGCCCTGCGCCGCAGTGGGGCCCGCTGGGAGGAGCTTACACCGGATACGCCCATCGGCGGTTATGTTCTCGTGCGCCCGGCACGCCGACTACCGGAAGGCAGCGAGTGGCGTCTTACAGCCACCGTGCGCAACCTGAGCGGTTTTCTGGATAGCAAACTCGGAGAAATCACCATTACCCACCGCCTGCAACTCCGAGCAGAACAGGTATTCCACCCGGAAGATGCCGTTTCCCACAGCAAAAGCCCGGAAACCCGTGTGCGTGTCAGCTTCTCCGCCGAGATGGACAAAGATACCCTTCCGGAACTTTTCCGGCAAATGGAGGTGTACTGCAACGGCACCAAAGCCACCCCGGTGGAAGGTAACCCTCTCTGCGTGGAGGCACAAGTGGAAGGCCACCCCGTGCGGATTCACTATGCCGGGCCCTCGGAAGCCACCAGCATGGAGGTGAGCGGCACACACCTACACGGAGAGGAGCGCATTCTCTACACACACCCGCAGGCACGCCCGGGAATGGAGTTAACGGTGGAGGCCACCCGCCCCTTCCTGCTGGAGTTGCGCTTTGCCGGGAACGTCAAATCCCTTCAGGGCATGGCACTGCAAAGCCCCACAGCCTGCCGGCTTTCCATTACCCCGGCGCAGCCCTACCTGCCGGAACCGGACACAGCCGGAGTAACCACCATACCGCTGCACGGCAAACATAAGCTGCAAATCCCGTACCTGAACGGCGGGGAACTGGGGCTTTCCCTGCACCGCTGGCCGCAGGAACAGGCCGCAGGCGTTATGGGGCAAATGCTGAACATCATGCGCAGGCAGAAAGAATCCCCCCATGGGAAGCTGCTGGAAAGCCTGTACCACACCGCCCTCATCCAAGCCAGACAGGAGCAAAAACTCCCCACGGAGGACATTCCCACCCCGGAGGAGCAGGAGGCCCACCGCACGGCACTCCAAGAGCTGCACACCATGCAGCAACAAGTACTGCAAGGTGCCACCTCCACCCCCATGTTCCGCATGGCCGCCCCCTCTGGGGATAATCGCATGGCCGGGCACAGCCGCGTGGTAGTGGAA
>CAYSYD010000054.1:0-14628 GCA_964435145.1 uncultured Akkermansia sp. | reverse complement strand
ATGAGTGTCCGACTGCTGCGAAGTCAGCCTGTCCATCCCCGGAAAGATATTTGCACACATTGTGCAGCACATAGCCGCAGCGCCAGCAGCAGCCGGTATAGCGCTCATCGGTCACGCTGACATTGTAGAGCGCCCATGTAAAGCTCTCCGGGGTGCCGGAGCTGTGGTCTCCCTTCCAGCCGCACACCACGCGGCGTTGCCAGAAGGGCAGAGTATCAAAAATCCGGTGCAGACGGTTCTGGCGCCAGTTGCGCACAAAGTATTCGGCGCGTTTGCAAGCGGCATCCACACTCCACCCGAAGCGGGAGAACTCCAGCGCCGTGGCCGTGGCAATATCGCGCGGCATGCGTTCATTAGGCAGCATGCGGGTATAGCGCTCCATCATATTCGCCAGCATATTCAGCATGCGGCCGGGCATAATGCATTCGCCACTGTACACCACATCGCCAATCCAGCCCAAATCATTGGAAATAAGGCTAATGAGCTTGCTGCTGCGCGGGCGTTTCACCACATCGGCCAAGCGGATGGGCTGTTTCAACTCTGCTTCTATGGCAGCTATTTCGCCTTTCAGCTTTTCAATCTTGTAGCGGGAGCTTTCCACGGCTGTGCCGCCCAGCTCCGGCAGTTCTTTTTCCAGTGCAGCCAGATTTTTCTTGCGGGAATCCAGCTGCCTTTGCTGCTCTGCCAGGAAATTGCCGTATGCTTTTTCGGAGAGGACTTCTGCGGTGGCCAGCGCATAGTTGGCCAGCAGCAGGCGATTAGAAGGCAATCTCAGAAAAGCTTTGACGGAGGCCTCATCCGTGCCCTTGAGCCTCCCCTCAATCTGCTTGGCGAGCCTATCCCGCAAAGCGGCAGGGTCTTGCCAATCTCGGCTGGTGGTCAGTGGTGCAGGGCTTGCTTTTTTGACAGCCACTCCGGGAAGTTGCGGCTGCATGGGAGCAGGCGCTTGAGCCTGCGCGTACATGCCGCATGCCAGAAGCAGCGCCGGTATATGTGCGGTATTGTTCATAGCAAAAGGGGAAAAGTGCAATCCCCAGAATGATACCACCGCTTCCGTGTACGTCAAGCAAATAGCTTGTTTTTGCTTGTGCCTGCGGGGCTAAAATTTCACATGGGCGCACCCCGGTGCGGAGTGCGCCCATGCGGAGGTAAAGGAAACCCTTTTTGCCTTAGCGGCGGCGGCGTGCAGCCAAGCCGGCCAGAGCCAGTAGGCTCAGGGTGGCGGTGGCAGGCTCCGGCACAAGCTCGCCGGCCTTGGTGATGGATACCGTCGTTACCAGTTCAGCCGGGGCATTCGTGTAACTACCCGTGTAGTTGGTCAGGTCGGAGAAGTTGTAGCTGCGCACCACATTGTAATCCGTGATGGTGGCGAACTGAATCTGGCTGTCCTCCGTGGAAGAGAAGGAGATGTAGCTATCTCCGCCGGCATCGGCATCGTTCACATAGGTAATCCGGAAGCCCAGCGTGACGGGCGTCTGCGCAGAGGCGGTTTCCGGCAGGGTGCTGGTATAGCTTGTGGAATCGGTCTGGGCTTCGCCATAGCCGTAACTCCAGCCGTTGATGTTGAACATAAGGCAGCTATCACCGGGGCGGATATAGAGGCGGAACTGGTTGTTCCCGCCGCTGATATCGTACAAATCGTAAGTAGAATCGGCTTTAGCGGCAAGGAAGGAAAGCCCATTGCCTTGCACAAAGGGATTCGTGGTGCAGGTAAAGCTCATCGTGAGGGTGAAACTCTCACCATCCTTAATGGCGGCATTGCCCAAATCGGTAAAATTAAAGGAACCGCTCTGGGTGAAACTGTAAGTTATCTGGCCGGGAGCCGTGCTGCTTGTCGTCCATGTGGGAGTGGTGGCGGGTTCTACAGCCATGGCAACACCGGCAAGCGCAAGGAGAGTCAATACTGTGGTTTTCATATCGGAGTATAATGGAGTGCAAATTCAAGCGGCGGAACAGAAAAATCCCGCCTTGCACTACATAGTGTATCGAATTCTAAATGCGATGTACAGCTTATTTTTCGAGAAAAATCATCCTCAGCTGCTTAGAGCGCGGAGTCGGTTGGCATCCGCTTGCAAACCGGATTCTATTGGTTTACATAAACGATTGGCTTAAAATAAAAGATGTAGTGTTTTAGTGTACATCGCATTTAGAAGGCGATATACCGCGAGCGGTGTGGGCGGTAAGATGCCTGTACCTGAACTAAACAAATGTACTATGAAACCACATCTGCCGAAATCTTTCTTTGCTGCTCTTTTGACTGTGTGGCTTCCGGCTGTGGCGCTACGGTGAAGAACATCGATGCTGTTTCGGGGTGTGTCAGCAATGCGGGCACTCCGGTACCGGAGATAGGAGGCGGAGCATATTCGCTGTGGAGGTGCAGCGGCGCAGGGCGTATTCCTGCTCCGGGGCAAAATCCGGGTAGCAGAAGGCAAGGTATTTTTTCATGCGGTTGCAATGGCTCTTTTCCGTGCGGTGCGGACCCAGAATGCGGCCTGTTTCCTCCAGCAGGAGGGCGTAGTAACGCTGCATTTCCTCCCGGCTGGGGGGTGGCCCGCCGCGCAGCTGGCGGAAGAGGTAGGGGTTGCGCACGGCCCCGCGCCCAATCATCAGCCCGGCAGCTCCGGTGTGGTGCAGGCAGGCGGCTGCTTCCTGCGGGGTGCAGATATCCCCATTAGCCAGCACGGGGCAGGGAAGCAGCTGCACGGCCTGCCGCACATAGTGCATGGCCGGGCAGCCGCCATAGAGCTGGCAGCGCGTGCGGGCGTGGAGCATTACGGCATCCGGGCGGGTTTCCTCCAGTAGGTGCAGGAGGTGCGGGAATTCCTCCTCGGCGGATTCCCAGCCCAAGCGTGTTTTGACGCTGAATTTCCCCTGCGGCAGCATCTGCCGCAGAGCCAGCAAAACCTCTTGGAAGCGGGGTAGTTCCCGCAAGAGTCCGGCGCCGGCACCGTGGCGGTTCACGAGTGGGGAGGGGCAGCCTGCATTCAGGTTAATACCGGAAACTCCGGGGCGTTCCAGCAGCGCCGCGGCATCCCGCACCAGTGCGGCGGCATCGCTCCCGGCCAGCTGTGCCAGTATGGGGAGGCCTGTTTCGTTCTCATCGATGCAGCGGAGATTATGCTCCGCCATGGCGCAGGTGGTGGGCGTGCTGCGGAAATAGGGCGTCACTAAAACATCCGGCAGGCTGCCCAGCCGGTGCAGAACCCGCATGAAGGCGAGGTCCGTCACATCCTGCATGGGGGCCAGTGCAAGCTGCATGGCAAAACGCGGGCTCAGCGTGTGCTGAAGTTCGGCGTAATAAAGGGGGTGGCAGGGGCCGTCTCCGCAGCAGCGGGAGCCGGTGCAGGGCTATTCCCGGATTCTGCCGAAGCCTCGGCGGGTTGCTCCGGAGCCGGCTGCAATAGATGCCGTGCAGGGAACTTCGCTTCCGGCTCATCCGTAATGTACACGCGCGTGCCGATGTCCGTAATATCGAACAGGCGGCAAGCCATGTAGTGCGGCGTGCGGATGCAACCGTGGGAGAGCCGCCTGCCGGCTCGTACTTTGCCGGTGTGCATGCCCACGCCATCGCCGGTAAGGCGCATCCAATTCGGCATGGGGGAGCCTTCGAATCGGCCGCCCTCGGGCACGGGGTCATTAAAGGCATCGGCATCGCGGTTAATGCACTTACCTTGGGCATCGTACATACGGCCGTAGCGGTTGGAGGTGTGGTCCTTCTTCTTCAGGCGGATGCGGAATTTACCTGTGGGGGTGGGGTGTTTATCCACCCCGGTGGAAACAGGCCAATCTGCGGCCACAGTATCATTTACATACAGGCGGCCGCGCTGCTGGCTAAGGCAAATATATACTTCGCTCTTTTTATCAGCCTGCTGCATGAGGTCCTCATCCACGTAGATGGACATTACCTCCGGGTAATTGCCGGAAGTTTCCACAAAGGTTTCGTACGCAGTGGGAATGTGAATCGTTTCCACAGGCGGCGGAATTTGCTGCTGCTGGCAGGAGGAGGTGACGAGGCATACCCCGGCCATGGTGACCAGAGCCAGAAGGAACAGAATGAATTTTTTAGCGGAGCGCATTACTTGATAACCACAGGAGTTCCCACGGGTGTGTTGTCGAAAAAGATTTTAGCCATGTTCCCCGGCAGGCGGATGCAGCCGTGGCTCTCCGGGGCGGAGGTCACAATGCCTTCGTGCATCCAGATGCCGGTTGTCGTCAGCTGCATGCCGCAAGTCATAGGCGCGCCCTTATAAATTCCTCCGGGGGGGATGGGGTCGCCTTTAGTGTAGTTAGAAATTAGCGTGTTTCCCTCGGCATCCACAATACTGCCGTAGGTGGAGGAGATGTGGTCCTCATCCTTCGCCAGAACGGGGAAGGTGCCGCGGGGCGTATCCTTACCTGCCTTGCCGGAGGAAATGGTACACCAGCCCACTTGGCGCCCGCCAATGTAGTATTTGGCCTGTTGCAACTCGGTATCCACCACAATCATGCGCTGGCCGGTAAGCCCCTCCGGCACATCCCACTGACCGGTGGAAACAGCCTCGTACGCTGTCACCTTAATTTTGGGGCGAGCAAAAGCATAGCCCGTGGCCATGTTGGATACGGGACCGTTCGTGGCGCTATTACAGGCACTCAGTAGGATAGCGGCGGCGCAGAGCAGGATGTTTTTCCGTTTCATGGGATGTGGAGTGGGGTATGGTGCAGGTATGCACATAGCGCACGCATGCGAGCGCGCGGACGTTATGCCTTGCCTTGCTGTTTTTGTCAAGTTCATTCGGGTAAGGATTCAATAATTCGTGTCGGAATCTGAGTCAGCATGGGCGGGGAGAATCCGGGTAATGCGGGCGGAGAGACGGCCTGCGGCGAGGGTAATATCGAGCGCATCCCCCTCGTGCAGGGAATCCGTACTGCGGAGGAGGCGCCCGTTTCCATCGCCCACCAGGGCGAAGCCTCGTTCCAGAGCCCGCTGCGGGTGGGCAGCCGTGGTGTGAGCGGCCAGCGCATCCAGCCTTGCGGCGGCGGAGACGAGGCGGTTGCGGCAGAGGAAGAGGAGGCGCTGCTCCGTGTGGCGGAGCTTTTGTGCAGCCGTGCCGAGGCGTTCCTGCACCGCGCGGGTGGAGAGGCGTGCCTCCAGCAGGGAAAGGCGGTTCCCCTCCCGCAGCATACGCTCCCGGGTACTGCGGAAAATATCCTCGTGCATCACATCGAGCCGCTGCCCATAGGGCGCCAGCAGCTCCAAAGGAGAGCGCAGGCGGCTTTGCTCCAGCATCTGCAAGCGCATACCCGCCCATTGGAGCGCCCGCTGCAATTGGCGGCGGAGGTGCTGCTCCGTGGCTTGCAGATGCCCCAGCAGCTCGGCGGCATCCGGCGTGCTTAGCTCAATGGCTGCCGTGGGAGTGGGCGCGCGCAAATCCGCCACAAAGTCCGCAATCGTAAAATCCGTTTCGTGGCCAATAGCACTTACCACAGGCACCGGGCAGGCGGCAATAGCCCTTGCCACCACCTCCTCATTAAAACACCACAAATCCTCCAGAGAGCCGCCCCCGCGCGCCAGTATGATGTACTCCGGCTGCGGCAGCCCGTACTCCGCCGCATGCCCCAGGCAGTGCAGCGCACGGGCAATGCCATGCTCCGCTCCTTTGCCCTGCACTTGCACCGGCAGCAAATAAGCCTGCATCCAGGGCGCGCGCTGCTCCAGGCGGTGCCGCATATCCTGAATAACAGCCCCCGTGGCGGAGGTGATGAGCCCCACACTCTGCGGGAATTCCGGCAGCGGGCGCTTGCGCTCGGGGGAGAAGAGCCCTTCCTGCTGCAAGCGCTGCTTGAGCGCTTCGAAACGCTGCTGCAAGGTGCCCACTCCGGCCTCCCGCACGCTTTCGACAATGAATTGCAAGCTGCCGCGTCCTTCCCACACCGTGGCTTTGCCGCGCAGCTCCACCTGCATACCCTCCCGCAGCCGCAGGCGCAGCATGCGCGCGCGGAAGGAGTACAGCGCGCATTGCAACTGGCTTTGGGCATCCTTCAGGGTAAAGTATACATGCCCGCTGGAGGCCACCTTGCAGGAGCCTATCTCCCCGGCTACGCTCTGTTCCCCCACGCCCATTTCCACCGTTTGCCGGAGGCGGGTTACCAGCTCTGTGACGCTTTGCGCCATGGACTCCCGGTTTTATTTACGGTTCGGGTCCTGCCATGCGGGGTCGAAGCCTTTGGCGTAGGTGAAGAGGTCGCGGTGGATGTATTCGTAGTAACTCTCCTTTGCCTCCTCCTCCAGACGGTACCAAATGGCCACATTGAGGGCGCGAGCCACCTTCTGCATCATCTTGAGGGTGAGCTGGCGGCCTGCGCGAGCCTTTTGCACCTGCTTGTGAGTGAGCTGCTCGGTGGAGACGTTTACGAGGTCGTGGTTATCCAGTCCCCAGTACTGCATAATCTCATCAATGCGCTGGGGGCCGTGGTTGAGTTCGTTTGCTTCGTTCATCTTTAAGGATAATATGTGTTGTTTAGAGAAAAACTATCAGAAACCGGGTAAATGGCGCACCACAAAGCCGGAGCAGGGGCGGGAGCTGGTATACCAGCGCGGCCCCACACCGCGCCCGCTCCCCGTGGTGTCGAAACGCATGCCTGCAATCATCAGGAACACATGGCCGCGCTTGGTGTACACCGTGAGCCACTTGCCGAAGCCCGGGTGCCCCCAGCGGAAGAAATCCCGGGAGGAGGGGCTGGTACCCCGCTTCAGCATGCCCGCCTCCCGTAGCACGAATGCCACAGAGCCGGAGCAATCGTATGCCGAATCGTAGTGCTTGCGGTGCCCGCCGCCCAAACGGTACGGCTTGCCCACAATCTTGTTCCCTGCGGCAATGGCGCGTTTAATGCGAGCCGGCACTCGGGAGGGAATAGTGACCTTGCCGCTGCGGAGGATTTTGGGGGTGTATCCGGCGTGGTACACGTAACGCGGTGTACGCGCGCCACGCCCCAACTGCTGCTGGCAACCGAAAAATACCGGCAGAAGTATTACCAGAAAAAGAGTCAGGATGCGATTCATGTGCAGTATGAGAGTGTGGTGATTCTATTATAACATGCTAACAGGCTTTGGCAAGTGGAAAACAGACGGAAAAGCGCGAAAAAGCCGCAGCCCGAACGGGCTGCGGCCTGCAAAATGTGTTTTGCGGGAAATGGGGCATTAAACAAGCCCCTGCGCAATCATGGAATCGGCCACCTTCACGAAACCGGCGATATTGGCACCGGCCACATAGTTGGTAAAGTCCGCCGTGCAATCCTTGGAGAACTCGCGGGCGTGGGCGTAGGCATTCTCGTGGATATTCTTCATAATGTTGAAGAGCTTGGCATCCACCTCCTCGCGGCTCCAGCTCAGGCGCATGCTGTTCTGGCTCATCTCCAGTCCGGAGGTAGCCACACCGCCGGCATTGGCAGCCTTGGCCGGGCCGTAGAGAATCTTGGCTTGCAGGTAAGCGTTAATACCATCCAAATCCGTGGGCATGTTAGCCCCTTCGGCCACGAGCATGCAGCCATTCCTGATGAGGGTGGCGGCTTCTGCGCCGTTAATCTCGTTTTGCGTGGCGCAGGGGAAGGCGCAATCGCAGGGCACGCTCCAGGGGCGCTGCCCCTCGAAGTACTGCGCGCTCTTAAATTGATCCGCATATTCCTTAATGCGGCCACGGCGCACATTCTTCAGCTCCATCAGCCAAGCCAGCTTTTCCGGTGTAATACCCTCCGGGTCGTAGATATAGCCGTTGGAATCGGACATCGTGACTACTTTGGCACCCAGCTGGTTCAACTTCTCCACCAGAAATTGAGCCACATTACCGGAACCGGATACCACGCAAACCTTGCCGGCCAATTCATCATTGCGCGTGGCGAGCATATTCTGGGCAAAGTACACGCAGCCGTAGCCGGTGGCCTCCGGGCGGATGAGGGAACCGCCCCAGTTGAGCGCTTTACCGGTAAGTACGCCGGTAAACTCATTACGCAGGCGCTTATACTGGCCGAAGAGGTAGCCAATCTCGCGGGCACCCACGCCGATATCGCCGGCCGGCACGTCCGTATCCGGGCCGATGTGGCGCTGCAGCTCCGTCATGAAACTCTGGCAGAAGCGCATCACCTCGGAATCGCTCTTGCCCTTGGGGTCAAAATCGGCACCGCCCTTGCCGCCGCCCATGGGCAGAGTGGTAAGGGAATTCTTGAACACCTGCTCAAAGCCGAGGAACTTGAGGATGCCCAGATTCACGGAAGGATGGAAACGCAAGCCGCCCTTGTAAGGGCCAATGGCGCTGTTGTATTCCACACGGTAACCGCGGTTCACATGGAGTTTGCCTTGGTCGTCCTGCCAGGGAACGCGGAAAATGATGGTGCGCTCCGGCTCCACAATGCGCTCCAGAATGCAGTTGTCTTCGTACTTTTTATTAGCGGAAAGCACGGGAGCAATCGTGGAAATCACCTCCTGCACAGCTTGCAGGAATTCAGGCTCGGCGGCGTTTTTGGCGCGCACCTGCTCCAACACTCGGGTCGTGTAATCAGACATAGTGGTATGTACTTGTCTGGGTTCGCAAGAAAAGGGCCGGCGACCGTTTTCTGCGGTCAGACGCGCGGCATTATAGCAGAAAAAGACCGTTTGAAAAGCCTTTTTTCAAAAAAAGGGGAATGTTAGTCCTTGAGGATGCCCACCCGGCGCATTTCCTCCACCAGCTCCTCCATTGCCTCCGGCGAAAGCAACTCGGAGCTAAGGCGCATGGTAAACCCCCGCTTGCAGTGCAGCAGCAGGGTAAGGGATTCCACCTCCTGCATGCGCTTGTGGTGCAGCTCTGCCTGCTCCAGCTCCTCCCACGGCAGGCGTCGCGTGCCCCGGCCCAAGCGCCGCTCGCAAATACCCGTGGCATCCACCGTATAGCGCAGTACCACATAATACGCCGCCCAGAGCAGCGCAAAACTCCCCCCGGCTGCGGCTATGAGCTGCTGCCAAGTATCCTGCCGCGTGCAGACTACATACACCACCACGCCCAGTACCAGCACCGCAATGCTCAGGTACAGAGCTGCATTAGCAGCGCGGAGGGTGCGGGGGCTCATCATCTCTTATAAGAGAGCAGGCTTAGTATTGCGGGGCAGCGGGCGCAGCCGGTGCGTCGGCAGGGGCGCTGCCATCCGCCGGAATGGTCTTAATCACCGTGGGCACCATGTCCGTGTAATCGTTCCCCGGCTTCGGGCGGTACTTCACATCGATGGGTTTCACGAAACCGCCGCGGTGGTAATCCTCCACCGCGCGGGAAATGTACACCGGCATATGCAGCACGCTATGTTCAAAGAACTTTTGCGCCACCTCCGGCTGCGTGCGGATACAGCCATGGGAAAGCCGCTGCCCGGGAATCACCTTGCCGGCATGGATACCCACGCCATCCCAAGTAAGGCGGTTCCAATTCGGCATTCCGGCGGGCACAAAAGTTTGCCCCTCCGGCAAGCCGGCAGCCAGATCCGCATTGCCATTCATCGTCTTGCCCGCCTCGTTCACGAATTTGCCATAACGGTTGGACTTATGGTCGGGGTCCTTTTCCAGAATGCGGAACACACCGGTGGGTGTTTCGTGCCCGTTCGTACCGGTGGAAACCGCCCAGTCCAGCGCCACCTGCCCATGCACATAAAGGCGGGCGCGCTGCTGCGGAATGCAGATAATGAGCTTGGAATTTGCCCGTGTTACCTGGTTCAGCAGCACATCATTGGCATAATACTCCAGCGTATTCGGGTAAGCGGGCTTTGCCGCGAAATGCTCGTAGGTGCCTACCGGGTAGGGGTTTTGGTAAGTGGGCAAATTCTTACCCTGCAAATCCAGCGGATTCACCTGCGGCATGGTGGCTACGGCAGGAAGATTCACCACAAGGGGAGCTTGCGGTTCCTGGGTAGTGCAGGCTGCCAGAGCCAGAAGCCCGGCGGAGAGTGCGAAAATGCGAGCGTGCGTGTTCATTTACTTAGAGGGGATGGTGAGAGTGCCGCCAATGCGGAGGCGCCCTGCGGATTCCGGGGTGAGCCCGTTGGCCTGCATCAGCGCCGTGGCGTTAATGCCATAGCGGCGGGCAATGCCATAGAGCGTATCCCCACTTTGGATGGTATAAGTGCCGGCCTTAGTTGTGCTGCGGCGGGGAGCCGCCGGGGTGGCTTTAGCCACCGGCTTGGCAGTAACTGTTTGTGCAGCCGGCAGCGGCGTGGCGGCGGAAAGCCGCAACTGCCGGTTAATATGGAGAGTCTGCGTTTTGCTGATGCCGTTCGCCCGGCAGAGGGCGTCCACCGTTGTGCCGTAGCGCTTGGCAATCTTGCTGAGGGTATCCCCGGATTGAATAGTATAAATACCGGCCGGTGCAGGTGCCGCGGCAGCCACTGCCGCGGGGGCGGCGGGAATTTCCTTCTGCCGTGTGGCTTCCTCTTCCTGTCTGCGGGCGGCTTCCTTCTTGGCTTGGCGAGCCAGCAGCCCGGTTTCCACCTCCGGCTCGGGCGGCGGCTCCTTCACAATAGAAGGCGCCGGTGCCGTATTCAGCAGCAGAGGCCCGCGGTTATCCAGCACCACCTGATCATTCACGGTAGGAGCGGAACCCTCCCGCAGCCAAGTAAAATCCGGGCGGTTATTTTTAATCACGCAGGAACTCAGCAGCAGGGCTGCAGCGAGCATGCCGAGGCAATGTGTGGGAGAGATGCGTTGCATACGGAGAGCGGGAGTGCAGCTGCCGCATTAGCGGCGGCGGTTCTTCTGCTTCTTTTTGCTGTCGGAAGCCTTGTTATTCTTGCTTGCGGCCTTGGCGGGGATGGTGAGCTTGCGGCCGGGGCTCACCTTAGCCGCCTGCGCCATCGTCATGTTATTAGCCTTCAGGAGTGCCGCTGTGGAAATACCATTCTTCTTCGCAATGGCAGAAAGCGTATCGCCGCGCTTTACAATGTATGTGGTGGGCACAGGCGTGGCGGCTTTCTTGCCGGGCTTGTAGCCCTTGGGTGTGTAGCGTACCTTGATAATCTGCCCGGGGTGAATCACATCCCCCTTAATGCCGGAATCCTTGCGAATTTGGGCAATGGTCGTGTTACTGCGCTTGGCAATATCATGCAAATTGTCACCCGGGCGCACTTTGTACACCACCAGCGTGGGCTTATCCACCTTTTTAATCTTCTTCTTAGCATCTTTCTTTTGCTGCTGCTTTTTGTTTTGCGCCAAAGGCTTGGCGGCAATAGGGCGGGTGGCGGGCTGCGGTGTAGCGGCAGGCGTGGGAGCCGGAGTGGTGGGGGTGGCAGCTGCCATGGGGTCCACCACATTGCGGGGCGTGGGTGTGGTGTTGAAATCGCTCGGCGCAGGCGGGGTATCATCCTCAATCAGCGTATCTCCGGCGGCAATTTTGGGCTGGTTTTGGCGGGCGGAATAGCGCCCATCGCTCACCGCCATGGATTCCCCCGGCTCCGGCGTGGCAAATTGGTTGCGGCTTACCTCCGGCGTGTAATCCCCGGCGGAAACCTGATAAGAATCGTCTCCTTCCAGCACCCACGGCGGCAGCTCGCCATCCGCTACGGACAGCTCGCTGAACTCGCTCATGGGAATCGCTTCCTCATAGCTGCCGCCGTGGCGGGCGCTGTTGCAGGAAGGAAGTGCCAGCATCAGGGCGGCGCAGAGGCCGAGGAGGGAAAGGGACTTCTTCATATGCCGGAAGCGTAGCAGAAAAGCCAGCTAAAAGCAAGCCTTTATCTCGCCTTTCGCGCGCGCGCGTTGCCCTGTGTCATGGAGCAAGAAAAGAGATTGCAATCTTGCCGATAGGCGTTACACTGGGAGCATACCCCTTTCGCGGGTAAAAAAAACACTAACTCCATTCTCACGCATATGAATCTTAAAGGCACCAAAACGGCTGCAAATCTGGCCACGGCTTATGCCGGCGAATCCCAAGCCCATACCAAATACCTCTACTACGCCTCCAAGGCCAAAAAGGATGGCTATGTGCAAATTGCCGACCTCTTCGAGGAAACGGCCCGCAATGAAAAGGAACATGCCAAAATCTGGTTCAAGCTCCTGCACGATGGTATGCCCGATACCATCACCAACCTGAAGGATGCCGCCGAAGGTGAAAACTACGAGTGGACGGATATGTACAAAACCTTTGCCGAGGAAGCCCGCGCCGAAGGTTTCGATAAAATTGCCGAGCTTTTCGAAGGCGTGGCCGCCATCGAAAAACACCACGAGGACCGCTACCGCAAACTCCTGGCCAATATTGAAGGCGGCCTCGTCTTCTCCCGCGATGGCGAGCAAATATGGCAATGCTCCAACTGCGGCCACATTTGCATCGGCAAGCAGGCCCCGGAGGTCTGCCCCGTGTGTGACCACGCTCGCGCCTACTTCCGCATCGAGGCTCTCAACTACTAATTCTCCCCCATGTGGAAGGCGAACAAAGCCGGCATTCTGGCGCTCTTGGCAGGGGGGCTCCTGCTGGGCTGCGTGTATATGTGGCTCCTGCCGGGGGATGAGCTGCTGGCCAAACGTGTGCTTTGCACGGGCATTTGCCTCCTCCTCCTCGTGGTAGGCGCCTTTAGTTGGATTTCGGCTCGCAAACCCTGAACACTACCGGGAACTTAGCGTTCTAAACCCTACCCCGCCGTGCGGCACTTTCCTGCTGCGCGGCTTTTTCATTGTAAAAAAAGCCGCCCCCCGAATGCAGGGGGCGGTTTGGTGTAAAAGATGCTCTTTTAGCAAGAGTGCAGCAGCTTAGCGGCGGCGGCGAGCAGCCAAACCGGCCAGAGCCAGCAGGCTCAGCGTGGCGGTGGCAGGCTCGGGAACAGTGGTAACAGCACCCATGCTAATGCTGTGTACAACAGAATTGAGCTTGTAGTAGTCGTAGTTGGCACCACCAAGGAATACATCGCTGATGGTTCCGGAATAGTTGCTCACAGTACCGGTGGAAGAGACAACGCCATCAACGGCGGCGGATACGGTAGAACCAATCTTGGTGAGGGTAATGGTATATGTGCCACCGGGAGCCACAGAGGCAGCCTGCTCCGAGTTCTTGGTAAGGTTACCATCCATGTCTACCACGTTATCTGCGGCGATGTACGGACCAACGCGCAAATTGTTGTCATTGCCCATGAGTTGGAAGAATACGGGCCAATTGTTGGAAGCAGAGATGGTATCACCCAGCGTAAGGGTAACGCTGAACTCGAAGTCGCCGGACCAGTCGCCGAAATCGCCGCTCTGCAAGTGAACGCGTGCAGAACCGGTCTGCGTACCACCTTCAACGGCAGTAATATCCCAAACAGTGCCGATGTTGGTCAAATCACCGGAAATCTGGTAACCGTTGTCACCATATTCGGTACCGAAGTTCACCGTCCAGATGTTCTCCACGGTGTAATCTGCACCGAAAGCTGCACCGGCCATAGCCAGAAGTGCAATCATCGTCTTTTTCATATTCGTGTATAATATTATGGTTGAGTTTAATATGCCCCATTGCTCGCCTCACTATTCCTCGCGCGGTGGAAGATTAGAAGCCGGGCAAGACGGGTCAGCAGCAGTGTATCGCTTTTCAAATGAGATGTACCTTCCATATTATGAAACACGAAAAATTTTATTTGTGAGATGCAGATAAACAAAAACGAATTTTTATGGTGCAATAAAAATAGGAAATCGCAGTAAAAACGAGAAAAAAATTATTTTTTATCTCATTTATATTTAGGTAAAAAATTAGAGAATTGATTTTTTTAAATTTTCACATTCATATTTTTTGCCGAAAAAGAAAGGTCAAAAAAAATTCTCTTGCGTAAGGGGGTATGTACATAACAACTTTTTTTTGAAGATTTTTTACAAAAAAGTCTGTACATCTCATTTGAAAAGCGATACACTCGCGCTAACGGCTGTACATTCGCTTTGTTTCTCCACCGCGCGAGGGGTAAATGCCGGGCAGTCCGTTTTACTAACCTATACATACATCAAAGACAATGAAAAAGACGATGATTGCACTTCTGGCTATGGCCGGCGTGGCTTCCGCTGCCACGATTACGCCCATTACGGATACCACCACCGGAGAGTGGTCTCTTCATGGTACTGCTGTGGTAGAAAATGGTCTTATTTCCACCGGCTTCACCAACTGGCAGGTAGACGCCGCCACCTATACCTTGGGTGAGACTCTGACCTATACCACCACGGATACCCTGAGCTTCTCCTTCGATGCCACAAACTATGGCACGGGTAACAGCTGCCTTACTTTGGCTCTTGTGGGCAGCAGCAACGCTATCGTGATTGGCCATGGCACCTACGACAAGCCCGCTGATGAGATTCAGGTGGGTGTTACGGACAATGTATCCGTGACCGGCGGCTATGTGTTTGCCAGCACCCACCCCGGGGATGACTTGACCCTGACGGCCGCTGCTACGCTGAGCGGTGGCATGCCCACGGGTAATACCGCTTCCACCATCTCCGGCACCATCGCTTGGGACGGCGATTCCTTCGCTCTTACCCTCGGCTCCTCCGCTGTGGATGGTACGCTTTTCTACGATTTGGGCATCACCACGCTCGATGTGGCTAAGATTATGGTGACCATCGAAGGCGGTACTAATCATACCGACACCAGCCGTGAATCCAGCTGGTGGACTCCCACCATGGCTAACCTCAGC
>CAYSYD010000053.1:0-14640 GCA_964435145.1 uncultured Akkermansia sp. | reverse complement strand
GCGCACAATCAACAGACAGTAAAAAACTTCATGTACATCGCATTTGAAATGCGATGTACAGCCTTTATGAAGGTTATGGAGGTTATGGAGGTTTAATTGCGCTGAGCCTTAAGGTCCAGCATAAGCTGGGCGTTGCTGGGGCATTTGCGGAGGAAGAAGAGCAGGCGTTCCATCGCGTCGGTAGGTTTGTGGTTTGCCAAGCCACGGCGGATGAGCCGCACCTTTTCCAGCATAAGTTCCGGGAGGATGAGTTCTTCCCGGCGGGTGCCGCTTTTAAGGATGTCCACTGCGGGGTAGATGTACATTTCTGCGATGCGGCGGTTAAGGACGAGTTCCATATTGCCGGTGCCTTTGAATTCCTGGAAGATAAGCTCATCCATCCGGCTATTGGTTTCGATGAGGGCCGTGGCCAGAATGGTGAGGGAGCCTGCGGTGCGGGTGTTGCGAGCTGCTGCAAAGAGGCGGCGGGGTGTTTCCAGAGCGCGGGCATCGATGCCGCCGCTCATGGTGCGGCCGCTGCCGCGTTCGGCATTGTTGTAGGCTCGGGCCAGGCGGGTAATGGAATCCAGCAGGATGAGGACGTGCCGCCCGTTTTCCACGAGGCGTTTGGCGCGTTCAATACACATTTCCGCGATGCGGCAGTGTTCTCGTACGCCGCTGTCGTTACTGGAGGCAAAGATTTCTGCACCGGGCAGGGCTCGGCGGAATTCGGTGACTTCTTCCGGGCGCTCATCCACCAGAAGAATCATGAGGTGTAGCTCCTCGCCATAGTTTTCCATGGCACCCTCGGCTATGTGCATAAGGAGGGTGGTTTTCCCGGTGCGCGGCGGTGCTACGATGAGGCCTCGCTGTCCGCGAGCCACGGGTGCCATGAGATCCAGCGTGCGGGTGGTGTAGCGGCCGGGGGTGGTTTCGAAGGCCAAGCGGTGCGTGGGGTTTACGGCTTTCAAATCCTCAAAATGCGGGCATGCCGCAGCTTCTTCCGGGGAGAGTCCGTTCACTTTTTGTACGGAGATGAGTTGGTGCCCGCGTTCGTAGCGTTGTGCCATGCCGCTCACTTGCACATAGGGGCGCAGGTGGTGGGTTTCTATGATATCCGCCGGTACATAGACGGCGGCATCGGAGGGAGCCCAGCCGTTTTCTGCCGTGCGGATAAAACCGAATCCCTTGGGGGTAATTTCCAGAATGCCGGTGAGGGGTTCCGGCTCTCCCACGGGAACATAGGCACGGCCTTTCTCCTGCTCTTGGTTGGGGGCGGTGCGGTTGTGGTGCTGCGTGGGGCGGTTTTTGCTGCCGTAGCGGTTTTTATGGAAGCCTTGGCGCTGTTGGCTGTGTTCCCGGCGCACCTTGGGGGTGTTCCCGGTGTCCTGTTGGTTCTGGGAGCGCGGGGTGCCGTTGTTGTGATGACGGCGGGAGGAGAATCGGCGGGCAGGGCGCTGCTGCCGTGGAGTCTGCTCGTTTTGTTCGGGATTGGCCATGGGCTGCGCTGTGGGCAAGAAAAGGGTGGAGAGGAAAAGAGCTGCGGCGGGCGGGTGTATCAAAAGGGGCTCTCGCCCGCCGCAGGGAAACGGAAAAGCAGGGGGAGAACTGCCTCCCCCTTTGTTTAATGTGGAGAATGGTGCGGAGTGTTAGCCGAGTTGCTCCAGAATAGCCTCGTCGATTTCGAAGTTGGTGAACACGTTCATCGTGTCATCATAATCGTCCAGACGCTCGTAGAGCTTGAGTACCTTCTGGGCGGTGTCCACATCGGAAATCACGGTGGGGTTTTGAGCCACGGAGATGAGCTTCATGCCGGTGACGTTTTTGCCGGCAGCGGAGAGTGCTTCGGATACGGTGGCCAAATCGGTGGGCCCGCAGGTGAAAATCCACTCGCCGTCCTCATCGCCTTGTTCGAATTCATCGGCGCCGCAGTCCATGGCAAGTTCCATGGCGGCATCTTCATCCATGGCGGCATCCTGCAAGCGTACTTCGCCCTTGCGGTCGAATTGGTAGGCCACGGAACCGGGGGTGCCCATGTTGCCGCCATTGCGGGAGAATATGGTGCGGATTTCGGAGGAGCAACGATTGGTGTTGTCCGTGGCCACCTCGACGATGATGGCGGTACCGGCGGGGCCGTAGCCCTCGTAGGTCACCTCTTGGATGGTTTCGCCCTGGAGTTCTCCGGTGCCTTTCTTTACGGCACGGTCGATATTGTCTTTGGGCATGGAGGCTGCTTTAGCACCTTCGATAGCGGCGCGCAGGCGCGGGTTGGTATCAACATCTCCGCCGCCGCTCTTGGCGGCCAAGGTGATTTCGTGGGAGAAACGGGCAAAGATTTTGCCTTTTTTCGCGTCGGCTGCAGCCTTCGTGAACTTAATTTTGGACCATTTATTATGACCGGACATAACGGTATGAGTATAGGGGTGAGAAAAAGGGCTGTTTTTGCGTTGCGCCTGTTCCCCGGGCGAGAAGCAGGTGCCCCGTGCCGGGAAGAGCGGCATGCATGACCGATGTGTCCTCTCCCTCCTCCGCATACGCGCCAAGGTGAAAGCCAACTTCCACTGCGCACCGCAAACCTGCGGATTGGCACCGGAGCAAAAATAAAAATCGAGCTGACAGGATTCGAACCTGCGACCTCTTCGTCCCGAACGAAGCGCGCTACCAGCCTGCGCTACAGCTCGCTGCTGTTAAAAGCCGGGGAAATTATACATGGAAATGGAGCTTTGGCAAGTGCAAAATAGCGAATATGCCGAAAAATTGTGCCATGCGGACAGGGCGGAAGAAGAAGAGAGCCCGGCAAAGGGTTTGCAATGGTGTTTTTTCGGAGGGGTGGGAGGCAAAAAGCTGGATTTCCGAATTCTATATGGTAGAATGCACGCAATAGCGTGTAAGTTCCTATGATGCTTCGATTGAAACAATTATTCTCTGCTTTGCTGGTTGCGGCATGCTTGTATGGGGCATTGCAAGCTCCGGCGGAAGAAGAGCCGGCTGTGTATCCCACGCCTCAAGAGTGCCGGTTGACTTCTAAGTTTACAACAGTAAAGCAGGTTTCCGTGCGGATGCGAAATAAGGAGAGTAAGCGCGGGCTGTGGGCAAAACTGCCGGAGGATAATGAAGGAGCTTATGCCCTGCGCATTTCCAAGGGGCGCATGGAGGTATACGCCAATACGCCCACCGGTGTATTTTATGCCAAGCAGACGGTAAGCCAGTTGCTGCAAGGGGTGCCGGAGGCTCGGAATGCCCAGGCAGACCCCTTCCCGGAGAAGGATATTGAGGCTGTGGCTGCATTGGGGAAACTGCCGGAGGGTACGATTTGTGATTGGCCGGATTTGCCGTATCGTGGCTCTGTGGAGGGATACTACGGTATACCATGGAGTTTCGAAGCTCGTAAATCCCAGTTTGCCTTCTATGGGCGTAATAAGATGAATACGTACATTTACGCCCCGAAGGATGACCCCCTCCACCATGGTATGGGCTGTTATCGGCCTTATCCGGCGGAGAAGGCTAAGGAGCTGAGAGAGCTTGTGCAATATGCTCGTAAAAATCACGTCAAGTTCGTGTGGGCCATTCACCCCGCCAATACGGTAAACTGGAATCAGGATGGCGGGAAACAGCAGCTGGATGGCCTTTGCAGCAAGCTCAAACTCATGTATGATTTGGGAGTGCGGGATTTTGGTGTGCTGGTGGACGATTCCGGCGGCGAAATCAATAGACCGGAACGGCAGGTGGCACTTTGTAATTATATCCTTCAGAATTTTATTCGCAAGCACAAGGATGTGAACCAAACGCTCATTATGTGCCCCACGGGGTACAACCGCAGCTGGACGAATGAAAACTTCCTGACGACACTCGGCAGAGGCTTGGATAAAAGCATCCCGGTGATGTGGACGGGTAATACCGTGGTGCATGATATTACCTTAGAGGGGCAAAAATGGGTGAATCAGCATGTGCAGCGCCCCACATTCATATGGTGGAACTGGCCGTGCAACGATTTCAAACGCGCCCGTTTATCCATGGGGCGTACATACGGCCTGGGCACGGAGGAGGAGATGAAAAAATCCATGAGCGGGTTTGTGGCTAATCCCATGGAGCATGCCGAAGCGAGCAAGGTGGGCTTATTCGGGGTGGGGGATTATGCTTGGAATATAACAGCGTTTAATTCGGAGAAAAATTGGCGTGCCGGAGTAGAGCGTTTGTACCCCACATGCGCAGATGCTATGCAAACTTTTTGCAACCACAACTCTTACCTGCTGCCTAATGGACATGGATATTTTCGCGAGGAATCCGTGGCAATTGAGGCGGCTGCTAAAACCTTCATGGAATCATTGCAGCAGAAGGAGGTCGACCGCAAGGCCACGGCTACGCTGCGTTCCGAGTTTCGCAAGGTGGAATCCTCCGGTAAAAAACTCCTGAAGGCTAAGGGGATAAAAGCCCTGCAAGAAGATATTTCCCCTTGGATGCAGCAATTTGCTCTGCTGGGGGAAGCCGGGTATTGTGCCACGGCTGCGTTGTTGGATAAATCCCGTCCCAAGCGTTTGGCGCACTTTTTCGATGCTGTGGATGCAGCTGCTCAGATGGCACACACGGAGCGCCAATCCTGGGATGGCGGCGGCACGAAGGCTGTGAAGGAAGTGGAAGTGGGGATGAAGTCGCTCACGCCCTGTCTCCATGCGGCCTTGCGTGTGCTTAACCCCATGATTTACGAGGAGATGACCCGGCGCAGCCTTCCTGCAGCTGTCTTTAGCACCAATGCGGGGAACGCCTCGGAGGGAGCAAGTCTCTTGGCTGATTCTAATCCGCAAAGTTTTTGGGCCTCCGGGCGCCACCAGAGGGTAGGGGATTGGTATTGCTTGGATTTTGGGGAGAGTATACGCATACGCAATGTGCAGCTGCTTATGGCGGGAGAGCGCCGAGAGGATTATGCCAATTCTTTGCAGTTGGAGATTTCGGACAATGGGCAGAATTGGAAACCGCTGGAGGCTCCCATGGCCGGGCCCGCTGTGGTGCTTAATGTGGAGAAAAAGCGCATTCGGGCGCGTATGCTGCGCTTCCGCATTCTGGAACAAAAGGAAAAGGGTCTTTCTATCTGTGAGTTTGGTGTGAACCGCAGCTTGCAGGCTTTTGTATCCTGCAAGATGGCACAACCTGCTCCGTTTTCTGTTAGCACGGACGATAATTCGATAGGCATTGCCCGCATTATGGAGTATTTTTCCTTGGGCCCCAGAGAACGCATCGCGCTGGAATTCCCCATGCCTGTGGATCCCCGGTGGCTGGAATTGGATTTGGGCAATACAGAGTTAAGCTCCTGGGCGAGTATTGAATGCATCTCGGAATCGGGGCGTAAACACCGGCTCAACGGCCAGATGCGTGGAGAATGCTTGCGCTTGGAGGATAAGGATTTGCCGCAGGGCAAGATTTCCGCCGTCCGTTTGGTGAATGGCGGTCGCCAGCGGCAGCAGATAAAGCTCACCCGGTTCCGTGTGGGCTGCCCGCAGTTCCCGCCCGGGTTAAATCCGGCCGCTTTGCAGGATAACGATTTGACGACGGTGTTTGATTCCGGCAAGGGGGAGGCGGATTTGTTCCTTGCCTTGCCTTCCGGTTGTAAGGAGGTGCTTGTTATCGGCTCGGCAGATTGTACCGTGGCGGATGCAGAGCCAACTTCCTCCTCCCACTTTGTCAAACGCTTTAAGTTTGAATCCGCATTGAAGAAGGCGCGACTTAAAGCACCCCGGCAGGAGGGAAAACGCATTTACGAAGTAGTGCCACTGGGGCGGCGCGGCTAGCTGCCCGGTCTTTGCGTTCGGCTTAGATTTCGTCCAGTGCTTGGAGTTTTTCCCGCAGAGTTTCTACCATGGGGTGGGCAAGTAGCCTTCCCAGAGGGGTGACGGGAACCGGAATAGCCGGCACGCATACCCGCAGGCGGTGCGGTAACCGCTCAATGTATGCTTCCTCCCCGGGGTAAAGGGTGCCGGCATAATCACCATCCAGATGGTAGGCCAGCTTGCCGTCTGCCGTAATTGTGGCTTCTGTTATTTGCCGAAGTTGGGTAAAATCGGTTGTGTTACGCTCGGTGGCTCCACGGTGGGTCATGAGTCCCAGTACCTCGAAGAGGATTCCGGTGCTGGCGAGTTGGATAATGGCAGCATCGAGTAGTCCGTCATCGTATCGGGCATCGGCAAAAAGATGAGCTTCCCCGCCGTAACGCTTGCCATTGCCCAGAATAATTTGAGTGCCTTGGGCGGATTCTCCGTTCGGCATGGTGAGGGTAATGGTAGGGTGGTGTTCCACTGCTACCTTGATTCCGGTGACAATGTGCGCGGCGGCTCCCAATCTGCGCTTGAGCTGCGGGGTAATGAGTTTGATGATTCGTGCATCCGGTCCGAAGCCTGCCATTTGCAGAAACGGACGTTTGTTGATGGTAAAGACATCCACCTCGCGGTATTCCCCGCTGAGTATGGCATCCAGCGCCACCTGAAAGCGGCGGGAGCCTATGCCCAGTTCTCTGGCAAAAACATTCATGGTGCCGCAGGGAAGAATGCCCATGGCGGCACCGGTGCCGATGAGACCTTGGGCAGCATTCATAAGGGTTCCATCTCCCCCTGCCACCGCCACCACCCGGGCTCCGTTTTCTGCTAAAGACCGTGCTTTTTCCGTAAGCTCCTCCGCACAGCGGGTGGGCACAATGCGGAAGAGGTGTCTCTGCTCATCCAGCCACGCCTTCAGCCCGGAGCGGAAGAGGCTTCCGGCCTTGGGATTGATAAGCAGTGGCGTGCGCTGGGGCATGGAGCAGGAATTAGGAGATAGCCATGATGGCCGTGCAGATGCCGACGGTGAAAGCCGGGGAGTCGATGAGGTCAAAAATACCGCCGATGCCCGGCAGCAGAGAACCGCTGTCCTTAACCTCCAGCCCTCGCTTAATCAGAGAGCCGGCAAGATCCCCCGCCACGGAAAGGATAAAGAGAATGGGCGCGATGTAAAAATACTCAACAAGGACATTGCCTCCCGCTGTTGCATCCGGGCAGCACAGCGGCAGCAGAAAGTATCCGGCCGTCATGGTCAGGATGAAGGAGCCGATTATGCCTTCCCATGTTTTCTTGGGAGAAACCACGGGGCTGAAACGGCGGGAAATGAACCGCCCGCCCAGCAGTACACCGCTTACATAAGCCCATATATCGCTCATTTTTGTAAAGAGGATGAGCCAGAGCATAAGCCCGATGCTGTGCCCGCTGTGAATGAAGATGAGGGAAAGGGAGAACAGCCAAACAGGATAAATAAAGGCGAGAATGCTGCTGCCTGTGGCCGATAAGGCTTCCGTTGCGGGTCTTTTGCGGTAATCCATGCCAAAGAGATTGCAGAGGAAAGCTGCGATGCTGTATACCACCAGCGCGCCGAAGGCGAAATTCAGCTGCTTAAGGCCACCATCCGGCAGAAGGAAGAGCAGCCATGGATAAATGATGCCCCCCATGAGTACCAGCAGGTGGTTTGCCGCTTTGCCTTTGAGCATGCAGAACCATTCCCATGTGGTTAGGTTGCAAAGAATGCAGATGAGAACTCCGTATCCGGTGGGATGGTTCCACGCCACTGCCCCCCCGAGAATGGAAAGCAGGAGGATGGTGCTGAAACCGCGTTCGAGGAAGGTCTTGAGCTTGGGAGTCATGGCTGAGGTATATGGGGGAAAGGGGGGGCAGGCAGGGCGGAAGCCCGAGGGCCCGCCCTGCCATGGGGGTAGGAAATTAGTGGGCACAGGCCGGGCAAGCCCAGTTGGCACGGATGTCGGCAAAGAAGTCATTGCCCTTATCATCCACGAGGATGTAAGCCGGGAAGTCCTTAACGGTAATCTTCCAGATGGCTTCCATGCCCAGTTCCGGGTATTCCACGCATTCAATGGAGGTGATGCAGTTCTTTGCCAAATCGGCCGCTACACCGCCAATGGAGCCCAGATAGAAGCCGCCGTACTTCTGGCAGGAATCGGTAACGCATTGGTCGCGGTTGCCCTTGGCAATCATAATCATGCTGCCGCCGTTGCTCTGGAAAAGTTCCACATAAGAATCCATGCGGCCTGCCGTGGTGGGACCAAAGGAGCCGGAGGCGTAACCCTCGGGGGTCTTGGCGGGGCCGGCATAGTAAATCGGGTGGTCCTTGATGTACTGGGGCAGTTCCTTGCCGGCATCCAGCAGCTCTTTGAGCTTGGCATGGGCAATATCTCGCCCCACAATGATAGTGCCGGTGAGGGAAAGCCGGGTCTTAACCGGGTATTTGGTAAGCTCTGCCAGAACCTCCTTCATGGGACGATCCAAGTCAATCGGCACACCCTCGCTCTTAGTTTCGCGGAACTCGGCGGGGATATACTTGCCGGGGGCGTACTCCAGCTCTTCGATAAAGATACCCTCCGGGGTAATTTTGGCCTTGGCATTGCGGTCTGCGGAGCAGGAAACACCCAAGGCTACCGGGCAGGAGGCACCATGGCGGGGCAGGCGCACCACACGTACATCCAAGGCAAAGGCTTTGCCGCCGAATTGGGCACCCAGCCCGAGTTTTTCGGCTTCTTTCTTCAGCTCATTCTCCAGCTCCACATCGCGGAAGGCACGGCCATGTTCGTTGCCGCTGGTGGGCAGGGCATCGTAGTACTTGGTGGAGGCCAGTTTCACCGTTTTAAGGCAGAGTTCCGCACTGGTGCCACCCACCACGAAGGCCACATGGTAAGGCGGGCAAGCTGCGGTTCCGAGGGTACTCATCTTCTGCACCATGAATTTTTTAAGGCTGGCGGGATTCAGCAGTGCCTTGGTTTCTTGGTAGAGATAGGTTTTGTTGGCGGAGCCGCCACCCTTAGCAATGAAGAGGAAATCGTACTCCATCCCGTGGTCCGTAGCGAAGAGATCAATCTGAGCCGGCAGGTTGGTGCGGGTGTTGATTTCTTTGTACATATCCAGAGCCACGTTTTGGGAGTAGCGCAGGTTGTTCTTGGTGTAGCAATCGTATGCGCCGCGGGAGATGTATTCCGCATCGTTAAAGCCGGTCCATACCTGCTGACCTTTCTTACCCACGCAGATAGCTGTGCCGGTGTCCTGACAAAGGGGAAGTACGCCTTGGGCTGCCACTTCGGCATTGCGGAGCATAGTCAGGGCAACACTCTTGTCATTTTCGGAGGCTTCCGGGTTCGTCAGGATATCGCGTACCATCTTCAGGTGTTCCGGGCGGAGGTAGAAAGCCACATCGTGCCAAGCGGTTTCTGCCAGCAGGCGCAGGCCTTCCGGCTCAACCTTGAGTATGGGCTTGCCCTCAAATTCGCTCACGCTAACGTAGTCCTTCGTGAGCAGGCGGTATTTTGTTGTATCTTCCCCCATGGGGAACATTTCTTGGTAGACAAAGGGAGGTGTTGCCATAACGCAGGTTATTATACGGTGCCGGGGCGTGTTTTTCCAGCCTAAAGTGAGGGGCGGAGTAAGGAAAAAGCCCTATCCTGCAAACGGATAGGGCGTAAAGGAGGTTTGGGCATGTTCCTTTAGTCATCCAGCAGGTCCTCTGCCGGAGCCTGGCAGGCATACCACTCCGCCGGGATGCGCTGGGGACGCCCCTTGGGCATTTGCACCAGTGCCAGCCGTTGCCGCACGGTTACGCAGAGGCGATTATCCTCCGCACGGCGAATTTGGAAGCGGCAGTAGAAACAGGATTTTTCCACCTTTTCCACCCAGCCCAGCACTTTCATCTCATCCGCCATAAAGGCGGGGGATTTGTACTGCACCTCGTGGCTTACCAGCACAAGGTGGCAATCCTGCCGGGCTAGGGTTACATAGTCGATACCGATGTGCGGGGCCATCTTGGTGCGGCATTCTTCCACCCAGCGCAGGTAAGCCAGATTATGTACCACGCCTCCGCAATCGGTATCGTAGTACATTACGCTGTAATTTAAGGTGAACTGAGGATTTTTCATGGTGTGTGGCGGGTTTAGTGGTTGAAATCGGGGAGCGGGAGGTAATGGGTGCGAGGGTCCCCGCCGTTTTGCTGGAGGAAATCGTTGATTTCCTCCGCCATGGCCGGGGAGATGAAGTAATTATCGCTGCCTTTATCGAGGTCGGTAAAATAGGTGCCATCCGCATGGCGGTCGATATGGTAATAATACTCTTGCTTTTTACCTTTGCGGGAAACGGAGAGGACCGGCTGTATCATATGGGCATAGCCGGAAAGGATAGGGCGACCGGGCAGTTCGGCTTCTTCCTCTTCCGTAGCGGGCGTTTCCGGCATGTTATAGATATTATCCGGCGAGGCCACGCTTTCCATGAGCTGCTCGAACTGGGCAATGGCCTCCGGAGAACGCAGGGTTACATCCTTCCCTTCATTGAAAGTGGATATTTCGATTTTATCTCTTTGCAGCAGGTGGCAAGAGACCAGTAGCAGGAAAAGAAGCAATGTGGTAAGGGCGCGAATCATGGGGGCGGCATGTAAAAATCAGATGGTGAGTGCCAGTAGGAAGAGAACCATGTGCAGGGAGGAGAGCCCCAGCAGCATATTCATTTTGCGGTTGGCCGGCATGGTGTGGAGCTTTAGCAGGATAAAGCCTCCGGCAATAATAGCGGCCAGCCAGCATAGATTCCACTGGAACCCCGGCAGGAAAAAGGCGGTTTGGCGCAGGGTTACATAGGGCGCCAGCAGAAAGGCAGAGGCCAGCCCGCGGGCGCGTTTATCCCCCAGACGCACGGCCAGAGTGCGTTTGCCGGTGGTGGCATCCTCCTTGCGGTCGCGGATGTTATTTACCTCAATCAGCAGGCAGGAAAGCAGCCCGCACTGAATGCCGATAATGAAGGCTGCGGCGTATATTTCCACATAGCCCGGGTGCCAGCCGATTTGCACAAATACTGTGCCGGCCACAGCCACCAAACCGAAAAAAAGTAAAACAAACAGCTCCCCCAAACCGTGGTAGGCCAGTGGCCAAGGCCCGCCTGTGTATCCATAGGCAAAAAACATACTGGGTATGCCAATGAGCAGTACCGGCCAGCCTTGCGCCAGTATGAGCGGGAGACCGAAAAGCGCGGCTCCGCCCAAAAATACACACCCCCAGAGTTTTACGGCCAGAGGGCTCATCTCCCCGCTGGCCGTTATGCGCCGGGGACCTTGGCGCTTGTCCGTATCGGCATTTTTAGTCGCATCGATGGAGTCGTTAAAGAAATTACAGGCAATTTGAATGCACATGCAGGAGAGCAGGGTGTATACCGCCAGCATCCAATCCAGCCGTATACCTGTTTCCGGCAGATGCTGTTGGAATTTCCATACAATCAGGCATCCGGCCCACACGGCAACGATGCCTGCCGGGAGGGTCTTGGGGCGTGCCGCCAAAAAAATGGATTTGAGAGAAGGCATATGTGTGCGGAAGAAGAAAATCAGGAACGGGGGTATTTGCGGCGCCCTCCGGCGGCATTTCGGAAGGGGGTGAAGAGGTGGTCCAAGCCACTGTTCTTAATCAGAAGCGTTTGCTCCATAAGCCTGCCCAGCTTGCCTTTGGGCCAGCCCCGTTGCCAGAACCAGTCCAAGTACTCCGTGGGTAAATCCATGAGCGGGCATCCGTGCGGGGGGAATTTCGCCGGCCCGTACATGCCGTAGGGCATATGCGTACCTGCAATATCCGCCAGCAGGGTGCGCAAATCTTCGGCCGTAGGTATGGGGGCGTTTTCCATGGTGTTGGGCTATTAGCGCACCACACTCCAGCCGATGCTTTCCCCGGCGTACATGGGCACCACTTCCTCCCCATAACTGCGGTATGCTGCGGGAACCTGCATGGGAGTATCCCGGAGGGTGATTTTTCTGGCTTGCGGTGTTAATCCGTAGAAGCGGCAGGCATTGCCGGAAACAAAATTCTGCAAATGGTCCAATGCTCCTTCTGCAGCAAAAATCTCTGCCAGTTTGGGCAGTGCCACCGGAGCTGTGAACACACCGGCTGCACAGCCGCAGGCTTCCTTGCGGCAGCGTGGGTGCGGGGCAGAATCACTGCCGAACATCAATCTCGGGTGCCCGGAAAGTGCCGCTTGCAGCAGGGCGTCCCGGTCCTCCGGTCGCTTCGCTATGGGCTTGCAGAATAGGTGCGGCTTGAGAGCCCCGCCCGCCACATCGTCCAGCGTGATGAGCAGATGTTGCAGCGTAACGGTGGCGCACACATTGGGGTATTCCTCCAGCAGTTGGAGTGCTGCGGCTGTGGTAATATGCTCCATACTCAATTTGAGCGCCGGATATTTTTCTGCCAAGTGGCAGTATGTATGGAGAAATTCTGCCTCGCGGTCCATCACGAAACCATGGCTTTCTCCATGCACCAGCAGGGGGATGCCCATTTCCTCCATGAGCCGGAAAGTTTTGTCCGCCCGGGCGAGGTCGGAAACGCCGCCTTCGCTGTTAGTGGTGATACCGGCCGGATACAGTTTGAGCCCGAAGAACCCGGGAGTATGCCGCGCCGCCTCCAGCTCCTTTTCCCCGAGCGGGGTGAAGAAGAGTGTCATGTACCGGGAGAAAGGCGTACCGCTCATTGCTTGCTTAATGCGGGCGGAGTAGCTTTGCAGCATCTCCGGTGTGGTAACCGGGGGCACAAGGTTCGGCATGATGACGGCCCCTGCAAAATCTTCAGAAAGCGGGGCTGTGAGTTTCAGCATATCTCCATCCCGCAGGTGCAGGTGCATATCCAGCGGTGAATTGAGCGTAATCTCCATAGGCGCGATACTAGCAGATTTTTCCCTCTTTTTCAAGCCTAACCGAAAGGGGAAGCCTCGAGTAGTTCTGCGGAGAATACCTCATTCATAGGGATGCGGGTACCATCCTGCATGAGGATGAGCTTCTCCGCCGGAAGAAGTTTGCGAATATGCCCCGTGTGTTCCATGCAGGCACCACCGCTCTTGCGAGCATCCGGGCGGAAGTATCGGATGCGGATGCGCGGCCGTGGCGGAAGTGCGGCCTCCTGCAACAGCCGGTTGATATCCTGTAGGCAAGCCTCATCGGGGCTCGGGCGAGCCTCGGTAAGTCGAGCCGTTTCGGCAATCGCGGCATTGTGCCCGGAAAGGGCTGCAAAAGGGGAAAATTGGGCTGCGCGCTCGGCCATGCTCATCCTCGGCCGGGCGGAGGAGGGGCGGGGCAGGTGGATAATATCGTCGTAGGGGGAACTCATGCTTGGTGGCCTCCTATTTGGCGGTTGCGGTCGCGGGCGGTGGCACCATCTTCCAGGTTCATTCCCCGGAGAATAGCGTTTTTGCCGAATTGGTGGAGGTCGGATTACTCGGGTTTGGGGCGTTTTTAATTTAAATGTTCTAGAAGTTGTTGTGTATAAATAATCTTATTAGCGGCTTCTAATGGAATCATTAATGAGAAATTGAATAAACACGAGAATCCGGGAAAAGTAAAGGTACTCCTCCTTTTTTTAATTTAAAAGCGTAAGTGTCACCATGCTTGACTCGCCCCAGAAGTAAATCTACAGAAATAAGCCTTTGCTCCAGCATATAATCAAACTGGGTTATAATTGGCTTTCTTGAGTGAGTTATTTTTGAAATCTTGAACTCTGTATACTCATGATTTTTTCTTGTGTTAGTAGCAATCCAAAAAGTTTCTGTATGCTTCTTTCTTAGAGTTTTGTGCAAGGTTTTTAGTTGCCAAACCGCTATATCACAGTTTATTAGTGACTGTTTTTGTCTAATTTCTAGATAACTATCGATTTCATTCATGTGCAAGAATAAACCTTGCGAGTTTGGCATGTTGCAGACAAGAGTGTTGCGATATGAAAGGCGACCATCTGCTGTTAAGTAACCGCATTTATTTAAGATATCCTGAGTGCTTTTGCAGGCACTTATTGTCCAATCTGGAGTTTTACTAAAGAGGGTAGTTCTTGTTGTTTTGGTGCGAGCGGATTTAAGTTCAATCCCTTTGTAATCCGGCTCTTTTGCCGAATTCATGGGAATTCCAAGCAGGCGCTCAATTGTTCTGCCTATACCGGTATCAGCCTCAACATCAATTCTTATCCACTCGTCGGCAAATACTTTAAACTTAGAAAGAAGTTCATCTGCAACCGATGTTGATTTCTTTTCTATCTCACAAATCAGGTCTTTAATTGGATTTGTATAGATGCTATCGTAGTTTGCGATAATATCTAATTTCGTTATGTTCAATACATAAAGGAAATCATCAAAAAAAGTGAAAGCAAGAATGTCGTTAGGAGAACAATATTTTTTTACATCGCATACCCACAAGCGCGGGTCTCCCTTTTTCGTCTCAGGTCGATAAAACGAAGTTACAGTATGGATTTCTTCTTTGTCTGTTAAGATTTTTGTTTTGATCTGAACCTTGCTTGATGTGCCCTGTTTCTGTCGCTCGTAATCGTGAATGTTGTTTTCCAAAAAATACTCACGCATGGGTTCAGTTGCATCGAGAATCGATTTTTGAAATCCTGTTGCCGTAATATGAACAAGTGTATACGAAATTCCCTTCTTAGTGAGAACTTTAAGTCTGGATTCTTCTACTGAAGTAAATTTACGCATGTGTATCATGGGTAAGCTCTTAGTGTATATTTTCTAGAATTGACTGAGCAATGGCTCGGGCCATTAAAGGAGGAACTGCGTTTCCAACAAGAGTATACTGGGGAATTTCAACTTTCCTCTTATCTCCCCCAGTACTCCTTTTTCCTTGGAATACAAATGC
>CAYSYD010000052.1:0-14652 GCA_964435145.1 uncultured Akkermansia sp. | reverse complement strand
ACGGCGGAGCCGGTGGTGTTGGTGCCGGAGGATGCTGCGGCGGTGGAGTTTTTTGAGTTTCTCACAAATCTATAATTGTTATGAGTAGTAATATGAATAAGGTGAGTTGGCTGGCGGGTTTGTTGACCGGCTGGGGGGTGAAGGAGTGCTGGGCAAAAGTTATTGCCGGGGCTATTATTGGGGCTCTGGCGGCGGCGGGGGTGCTTACTTCCTCCGGCTGCCAGTTGAGTCCTAGCCGGATGTCGGATGTGCGGGCGTATGCGAAGGCGGGGCATTTTATTTTTCACCGGGTGACGGGGCAGGATTGTGTGGTTGTGCCGGTGGGGGAAGGGAAGTAGTAAGATGACTAGTTATATGCAGACGGGTGCAGCGGCGATGCTGGCGGTGCTGAGTATTCCTCAGGCGGCGGATGTGGTGCAGCTTGGGGGGAGTCTGGTGGGGACGGCTTTGCTGGTGTGGATTATTGTGCGCAAGGAACGTGATTGCGAGCGTTTGCGGCAGGAGAATCATGAGTTGAGCCGTGAGCTTGGGAAAAAGTGCCGGAATTGTGAGTTGGCGCGGGCGGCTAATGAGTTGCTGACCGGTGCCGGCAGGGAGCATTTTTCTTCTAATTTGGCTGATGATTAGCAGGAGGTTTTATGATGAAGATTGTATTGTTACCGGGGCACGCAAAGAGCCGCGAGGGTGCGGCGGTGTGTGCGGGTTCGTATGTGGGTGTGGGTGAGTTTGCGCTTGCCAGTCAGTATTTACCGCAGTTGGGTGCTTGCCTGAAAGAGGCAGGGTATGAGGTGGTGCTGACTAATCGGGAGAGTGCCGGTGGTGCTTCGCCGGTGTATTCTGCGAAGGCGGCGAATGCTGCCGGGGCGGATGTGGCGCTGGAGTGGCATTTCAATAGTGCCGGGGCGGAGGCCGGCGGGTGTGAGGTGTTGTACTGGGGCGGTTCCCGGCAGGGTAAGGAGTTTGCTGCGCGGCTGAGTGCGCGGGTTGCGGCGATTCTGGGGGTGCGGGATCGCGGGGCTAAGCCGGTGTACGGTGTGGCTGATAGGGGGTATTATGCGTTTGCTCGTAGCCGGATGCCGTTTTTTATGGTGGAGCCGTGTTTTGCGGGCTCGAATGAGAAGGAGGCGCGGTTGTTCGGGGAGGCGATTTTGAATGGGGGCTGGGCTGAGAAGGTGGCGCGGGCGGTTCATGAGTCTATTGTTGAGGTGTATTAGTTTTTTTATATGGATATGGTTGTTGATTATGATGCGTGGCAGAAGTTGCAGTTGGCTCCGCTGACGAGTTTTAATCCGCAGGTTTTGCAGGGGTTGAAGTACAGCCAGCATAGTGGTTATTTGCTGGAGCTGGAGCGGCTTTATTCTACGATGTATTTGGAGTGGTCTACGCTGAAGAAGGATGTTTCTGATATGACGGAGGCGGTGGCGGGGCTGACGTGGACGGTGGTGCCGTTCTGCCGGGATGGCGGGGAGCCGGGGGCTCTGGCGAGGGAGGTGGCGAAGGTGGTTTCTGATGCGTTGTGGCGGGTGAGTCCGCAGCGTCCGGGGGAGTTTTCGCATTGTTTCACGGAGTTGCTGGGGAGTATGGTGCATGCGCTGTACCGGAGTGTGAATGTGCATGAGGTGGTGTGGCGGAATACGGCGGAGTTGGTGTTCCCTCTGGAGTATAAGCAGCTGGGTCCACAGTATTATATGTGGGAGACGCGGCAGGGGGAGCCTGACCGCTTGATGCTGGTGCCGGATGGGATGGATTATACGCGGCCGGTGCCGTTTGAGCCGGGGCGGTTTGTGGTGGCGCTGAATACTACGGGGCCGGACCACCCGATGTATAATGCGGATTTTTATAGTTTGGTGGGGTATTTTGTGGCGGCGAAGTTCGGGCTGCCTGGGCTGCAGGGGTTTGTGAAGAGGTACGGCCACCCGCTGCGGAAGTTTACGATTGATGACCGGAGGCGGCGAGAGGAGCTGGAGGCGAAGCTGAAGGCGATGCCGGATGTGTATGATGTGTTTCTGGGGCCGGGGGAGACGTTGGATGTGACGGCGATTCCTGCCGGTGCAAATGTGCCGCATGAGGTGTTGCTGAGGGTGGCGGAGAATGCGTGCCACCAGTTGATTAAGGGTAATACGCTGACGAGTGATGTGGGGGATAAGGGGGGAAGCCGTGCGCAGGCTGAGGTGCATATGGGGGTGGAGGCGAGTTTGGTGCGGAAGCGCGGTGAGTTTGTGGCGCGGGTTCTGAATCGGCAGTTGGTTCCTTATATTGTGCAGCGTAATTTTGGGCGGATGGATTTGCCGATGCCGGAGTTGCGCTGCCAGGTGCCGGAGCAGAAGGCGAATGTGCAGAGGGCTCAGTATTGGAAGGAGGTGCTGGCGATTCCGGGGATGCGGGTGCTGAAGAGTGCGGTGCATGATGATTTGGGGCTTTCGGTGCCGGGTGATGGGGATGAGGTGTATGCTGCGCCGGGGGCTGCCCAGGGGGTGCCTCATGGTGCCTCTGCCCCGGCGGGTTTCCGGGAGGATGAGCCGGAGGTGGGTATGGCGGCGCGCGCGGGTGGCAAGGGTTCGCTGCGGGAGCGGGCGGAGAGGTTGCTGCCGGTGGCGATGCGCAGGTGGGCGGGGCCGACGATTGAGCGTTTTGAGGCGATGCTGAGGGCGGGGCGCAAGCCGGAGGAGATTCTGGAGCGGCTGGAGGAGTTGCGCCCGAATACGCGGGCGCTGGCGGATGCGTTGAGTGCGGTGACGGTGGCCGGGCTGGGTGTGCAGGGTGATGCGGTTTCGGCGGAGAATTCTTACGGTTGCAATCAGTATGGCGAGGGGTGGAGTGAGCCGCATGAGGGCACCAGCACGGAGCGCATTGGCAAGGATAAGTTGCTGACGAAGAAGGATGCTGATGGGAATGTGCGCCAGATTGCTACGAAGAAGCGTTACCCGGGCAAGGGTTCGTATGTGGGTGTGGGTAAGGATGAGAAGAAGGGTGAGGAGCCGAAGAAGCCGGAGGAGAGGAAGCCGGAGCCGAAGGAGAGGAAGAAAGCGCCGGAGCCGGAACAGAAGAAGCCGGAGGTGCTGAAGGGGTGCCATACGCCGGAGAATTTTGTAAAGGCGGCCGGATTAACGCTAGATGGCGAGGATAGCGTGGAAGCGCTTGGTGTGTTCCTGGATGGATTGAGAAACAGGCACCCGGAGAATGAGGCACAGTATGCGCGTATTTGCCCGAAGGTGAGTTCTACAAATGGGCGCAAAAAGGCGGAGAAGGCTGCTGCTGTGGCGCATATTGAAGGTGTGCTGAAGGGAGTGCTCCGCATGGCCAGCCCGGAGGTGGTGAATGAGCTTTCTGATGTTGTTGTTCGCCAACAGCGTTTGAGTATGTTTACCAATGGTTCTTATTATGTGCATGGGAGCCGCAAAATTCCGGAGCGACATATTGAATACAAGCCTACGGCCAGCGATGAAACGATGATCCATGAGTTTGTGCATCATATTCATGCCTGTTCTTCCGAGAAGACTTGGAACAAGATTGCAGATTACTTCCAAAAGCGAACGGAAGGCGAATACTCAAGAGCCTTGTGCGGCGGCTCTGGTAAACCTGACCACTTCGCGCCGTCTTTTGACATGTCTGATAATTATGCAGGGCGCATTTACGGCTTTGATGCTTATGAGGTCAGAAACGGCGCAGCTACAATGAGAAAGCGCGCGAGAAGTAACGAATGCGGCACGGAGATGGTAACGCGACATTTGCAGAAGCTGGCTCTGCCTGCTGAGAAGTTTGCCAGATATTGGAATGATAAGCGAGACGGAAAGTATTACTGGCGAGAGGCTTTTGTGATGAGCTTAAATCTTTTGCTGAATCCGTAATTTTAGACTTGACATGAGAGCTGTAACGTGTATAGGTGTGCCTATGCAGACAACTACCGAAAAAGAAAAGTTACTGGAACAGTATAAGAAGAAGCTGACCGTGCTGGAGAGCCGGACGGATTCTTTTCCTGATTTGGTGGATTTTACTGTGAGTTATGCACGAAAGCATGGATTGACCGGTGAAGATATGGAGCCTGTTATTCCGAAGGATGTGCTGGAGTGCTGCATGCCTTCTGTGCTCGATATGATTGATGCGGCTGAAGGATTCGAGTTTGAATAATTTTCTCTAGAGAAAGCAAAGAAAATCAATCCTTCGGGAGCGTTTTTTGATGGGTGAGGCAGACGGCCCGCACGGACGCGTGCGGGTTTTCTGTTGCACGGGTGCAGGGCAAGCGGGTTTGTTTTGTGTGAGGCGGGGTATCATGCAAAATAAATGGCGATTCTTTTGCATGAGGCGGGGTGTCGTGTAAAGAAAGGGGTGTTTCTTTTATATGAGGATGGCGGGTAGTGGCTCATTTGGCTGATGGGTTCCCCCACGGCGGGGGCTTGTGTTCGCGTGTGTGCGTGCGTATGATGGCGGGGTATGAGTGATTATACGGTTGATTTTTCTGAGTTGGCTACGCTGGGTTGCACGGGGGTGGAGTTGACAGCTGCGAGCCGGGCGGCGGATGTGGTGCGGTTGGAGTTTGTGAGTGATGTGGTGGGGGCGGTGCCGGTGCCGTGGAGGCATGGGGACCGGGTGACGCTGGTGGATGGTGATGCGGTGGTGGCGTGTGGCTGGGTGCTGGATGCCGGGGTGCAGCTGGGGGCGGGGAGTTATGATTTTTCGGTGCAGTTGGGGAATGTGGTGGCGCTGATGGATGCGGTGCCGTATGCGGAGGGGCAGGGGTTCCGCGGGTATGTGCAGGATGAGACGCGGCTGGTGAGTGCGGCGGAGATGGTGGGGCTGCTGGCGCGTGCGGGGGCGAAGGCTCCGGGTGGCGGTGATTCGGGGGATGCTGTGGTGGTGGATTTTGAGGCTTCTATTAAGTGCCCTACGGGGAGTGGGAGCCAGAGTTGCTGGAGTTTGGTGGAGGATGTGTTGCACTGGGTGCCTGATGCGGTGAGTTTTTATGAGCCGGCGGAGCGGCGGTTGTCTTTCTGCCGGGCTGGTGGGCGCGGGATGTTGGTGGTGGATGTGGGGCGCGGTGTGGCTAAGGTGCCGGAGTGGGGAGGGGCTGCGGTGGCGGCTACGGGGTGGCTGCGGATTTCTGCTAGTCCTTGGCCGGATTATGGTTTGAAGTTTGAGATTGGTGGGGTGTTATGTGCTCCTAATGTGTATGGGGGGGGGGTGTGTTCTGCGGCGCAGTGGGTGGAGCTGTTGAATAATACGCCGGGGCTGCCGGTGGTGGCGGAGGTGGATGCGGAGGATGAGTATTTGGTGCGTTTGGTTGCTAAGGTGCCGGGGGCGGCGGGAAATGAGGTGGCTTTGTGTTGGATTGAGGGGGATGGGTATTCTTTTAGTGGGGATTTTTTGACGGGTGGCAGGGATGCGGTGGATTTGGATGTTTTTCGATTCGGTGGGGTGGAGAGTGCGGGGTTCCGTCCGCGTTTTGATTTGCGCCCTCCTGTGGTGGGTATGGTGTGGGGGAGTGGGGGGGCTCGCCGGGAGTTTGTGCTGCCGGCGGGTGGTGATTTGCGGCAGCCGTGGGCTTTTTTGTATGAGTTGCCGGAGGTGGGTGGCGCCGGGATGGGGGAGGCGCTGACGGAGGCGCAGAGGGGTGTGGTGCGGGAGGCTGTGGCGCAGAGGATGGAGGTGGAGGGTTTGCCGGTGCCGGTGGGCTGGGTGAGCAGTGGGAACATGCGTGAGGCGAGTACGGGGCAGCCGAAGGTGGCTTATGATTTCTGGTGCAGGTGGTTTCCGGAGTTGAAGAAGACGGGGATTGGGTGTTTGCAGTTTGGCCAGGCGGTTTTTGAGCCGGTGGATGTGGATGCGGCTTTTCCGCCGGTTGAGGATGGGGCTACGAGGGCTGATGGTACGGTGGAGACGGGGCAGCCGGCGAATTATGAGGAGTTCGGGGAGACGTCTCAGCGGATTTATGTGTTGAATAAGGGGGAGTTTCCGGCGAGTGCGGAGGAGCAGGAGAATGTGAGTGGTTTGAAGTTCTGTCAGGGGGTGTATAAGCAGTATGTGTGGTTGAAGGCGGATTACATTGGCTCGCTCACGGTGGAGGAGCGCAAGGAGTTTTTTAAGGGGAGCTGGAGTGTGAAGCTGGAGGATGGCGGGCGGCATGCTACGCGGTATGCGCTGTTGACGCTGCGGGCGGTGTTTATTAACCGCCACTATAAGCGGTATAAGACGGGTACGAATGAGTTGCTGGATGGTGATGATGATTTTTCGGCGGATGATGGTGAGGAAGAAGAGGATGATTCCGGCGGGGAGACGGTGGCTACGTTGGATTATAAGCAGGCCGTGACGGATTATTACGATGCTACGCGGCGGCTGATGTGGGATGGGTGTATTTGCCTGACGGGGGTGGAGGGTGTGCGCCTGAGTGAGTTGGTGGGGCGTGTGTTGTGTGTGACGGGGCTGCGCGATGAGTGGGCGGCGATGGATACGCCGGTGCAGGCTGTGGCGTGGAGGCCGTTTGAGGGGCAGTTGGTGTTGCAGGCGGGAAGTACGGAGTTGCTGACGGTGGATGAGCGGGTGGAGCGTATGCAGCTGGGGCGGCGCGGGTTACAGGGTGGTGGTTCTTCGCTGCCGCCGGATGCGGTGCAGGAGGCGCCGGTGGAGCCTGATGTGGAGGAGGAGGAGGAGGAGGGCGAGGGCCCGGCGATGGTGGCTCCGAGTATTGCGGCGAATCAGGAGGCGCGGGCTGAGGGGCGGCCGCTGAATCCGTTTGAGGTGTTCCAGGATGGGGAGCGGTGGTTTATGAATGAGGGGGTGTGGCCGGCTTTCGGGGAGCTGATTCAGTTTGAGACTACGGATGTGACGGAGAAGAAGGCGCAGTATGACCGCATCGGTATTGATGTGGATTTTGATGCGGATGGTAAGCCGGTGCTGGTGGTGCGTGGTTATGGTAAGAAGGGTTCTTGAAGTGGTGTTATGAGCGAGGTCGTTTTTAAGGAGGGGGTGCTGCTGAGTGAGCTGGTGGAGGCTGATGTGCCGTGGGGGGGGGATGTGCCTGATGTGGGGCGTGTGCTGCCGCCGGAGCAGGAGGTGGTGTCTTGTTTTCATCGGCTGTTTTTTGGAGCAGAGGATGATCCGGATAGGGAAAAGGTGCCGGTGTGGCGGCAGGTGGATGATTTGGGGGGGCTGATGCCGCTATGGGCGGGGGAGGCTGAGGGGAAGGTTTTTTTGCATGCGGGTCGGGAGGCTCCGATGGCTGGTTTGCCGGATGATGTGAACTTGCGATGCTCGCCGGTGATGGCGGTGGGGGCGGATGGTTCTGCTCAGGTGTGGCGTGCGGGGGTGCCGCAGTTGCCGTATCATGTGGTGCCGATGGTTTCGCGTGAGCGGGTGCTGCGGAATGCGGACGGGGAGTGGCGGCGGCTGGATTGGGAGCCGTTGGGGGTGTTTGATGTGTTCCCTGAGGAGGTTGATTTCGCTGTGGTCGGTGTTTCCGCGGCGATTCGGTATACTCTGTGGTGCGTGATTGTGGGGTGTTTTGTTGTGTTGTTTACTACGCGGGCTCCGCTGGCTGATGGGGTGATGCAGGATGGGGCGGCGGCGCGGTGGCCGTTTTCTGTGTGGGGGCGGCGGTGCCGTGGTGGGGTGGCGGCGGAGAATATGGTTTATGCGGGGGATGGTGTGTTTTCTGCGGATGTTGTGATGCCGGCGGGGTGGGTGCGGTTGGCGCCGCTGCCTTGGCAGGTGGATGGCGGTGGGATCTTAGAGGCGGAGGGGGCGGATGATGCTGTGGGTGGGCTGGCGGAGGGGCAGTTTTATGGTCTGCCGCCGGTGAGTGTGCTGCCAAGGTATTTGGCGCCGTATGGGGAGAATCATTCTTCCCGGGCGCTGGAGGAGGCTTATCTTGCGGCGGGGGTGGCTGAGGGGTATTTCGATGGGAGGTTTGGGAGGCTGACAAAAGAGGTGGCACGTGAGGCTACGGTGGATGTGGTGCAGAGCTGGGCGAGTGTTCATTATTGCGTGGATCCTGTGTTGCACGAGATGTTGGGGCGTGGGTGGCCGGATGGTGCGGAGGAGGGGCTATTTTCGTGGTCTAGACCAAATGTGTTTCGTGTAGTTTTTTCGTTACATTTGGATGGAGGGGATGTGACGCATTGGCCGCATTGGTTGGGGGTGATGGTGGCTGTAGCTCCGAGTGGGCTGTTGATGTCCGCAAGTGTGGGCCGGGTGTATAATAATTGGAATGGGTGAGCCTGGTTTTTTTATTATTTAAAAGGTTCTTTATATGAAATTCCGAAGTAAGCAGACAGAGATTGAGTACGCAGGGGCGAAGCTCTTGCGTGTGGGGCAGCATTTCGCGCAGGATTCGTTTGTGCGATCGCGCGAGTATACGAGCTGTACGCGTGCAGGAGTTGGTGCGGCCGGACCGCTGGTGGTGAATTACGGAAATGCTGCGGGGCCTGTGAGCTTCAGCGTATGTATGGATTTCGCTACGCCGGATGAGGCTTTCGAGGAGTTGCTGGCGCGCCAGGCGCACACGGATGCCCACCAGAAGGGGGAGCTGGTGCTGACCACCGGTAGCGTGAGAATGGTTCAGCAGGTGGGTTGCACGCGCTGCGAGGGGGTGATTTCGTTCCCCGGCAGGGGTGTGCGCCTGACGGTGAGCTACGATTTCTGCGGATGAGGTGTCAAATATTGCAAAATATGGCGGTGTATGGTTCTTTTTTGCTATATTTGGGCGGGGGGTGTTTCGTGGTGGCGGGTGGAGGCAAATTCGGCGAAGGGGGGCAGGCCGGTGGGCAGGGCGATGTCTTCCAGTGCTTGGATGAGGGGGTGGAGGTCTTTGGCTGTGTGGGGGTGGGTGCCTAGCCATGCGGTGAACATGTAGATGGAGAGGCGAAGGAGGGAGGGGATGTCTATTTCCAGCGTGTTGGCTGTTTTGATGAGGATGTGTTGCAGGGGGTGCCCGGCTCGCAGGGAGATGACTTTGGTGGTTGTTTCCGGGGCGGGCTGGGGGTGCGGACCACGCAGGGGGATGAGGCCGGGAGGGTAGGCGTTGCGCTGGCGGGTGCGGCGGAAGAGGTCGAATACTTTGCCGGGGTTTTCCGGGAAGTAGGCGAGGGCTTGTAGGACGTCGTCCCGCAGGCGGGTGGCTTCTGCTTCGGCGGCTTCGGGGGAGCCGTATTCGCGGTCGGAGAAGTATTGGATGAAGCGTTGCCCTCCACGGCAGATGGAGAATCTCCAGCCTTGGAAGGAGGTGAATTCGTATGTGAAGCGGGTGAGGTAGGTGTGTTCTGCCATGGAGGATATGGTAGAATGTTTCCCAATTCTTTCACAAGTTAAATTAGAATACGTTTTCATAATGGGGCGGTGTTGCTGTGTTAGAATTGGGGGAGTTTTGCGGCGGCGCTGCGGAGTTGGTCTTGGTTGGGGCGGATGTAGACGCTGTGGACGGCACTGGATTCGTGCCCGACGAGTTGCATGGCGATGCCTTGCGCGACTCCGGCTGCTTGGAGGAGTGTGGCGATGGAGGAGCGCAGGGAGTGGAAGGTTTTGCTGTGCCAGCGGCGGCGGCGGCCTTGCTGAGGGGTGGCTCTGACGCCGATGCCGTGCAGGCGGACGAGTTGGGTGAATTCCGGGCTGGGGTTGGTGTGGTGCCGGAGTGTGGGGTGTACCCAGATGGCGGCGTCTCCTCCTTGCCGGAGGGCTTCTGTGTATTTGGTGTGCGCCCATTGCCGGAACCAAGGTTGCATGGGGAGGTGGAGTTCTCGCCCGGTTTTCCCTGTGATGAGGTGGATTTGTTGCTCCTGCCAGTGGAATTGTTCCCAGCGGAGGTGGAGGATGTCCCCAAGGCGCTGGCCGTAGGTGCCAAGGCAGCAGCGTACGGCGGTGGCCCATTCGGTGGGGAGTTTGGCGATGAGGAGGTGGATTTCTTCCACGGTGAAGGCTTCGTGGAGGATGCGTTCGTCTCTGGTATCCGGTGGGATGGTGATGCCGGTGCAGGGGTTTTTGGGGAGGATTTCTGCATCTACTGCCCAGCGGAAGGCGGCGTTGATGGCGGAGAGTGCTTTGCGTACGGTTTTGTGGCGTACGTCTCGGCGGCGTTCATGTACCCAGGATTTGATGTCTGCTCTGGTGATAAGGCGTATGGGGTGGTTTGCGCGGGCGCCCAGCCAGCGGCAGAATTGGGCATAATCGGTGCGCGCGTTGTTGTAGGTGGCAATGCTGACTCTGCCTAATTTGCCATGGAGCATTTCATCGAATAGTTCCCGAACGGTGCGATTGTCGGCTTGCAGGTGTTCTTCTGCGTTCTCTGCGGCGATGCGATGTGCCAGAAGTAGAGCCCGCCTTTTGGCCATGGGGGGGGTGAGGCGTTCTCCTTGGTAGAGACCTCCGCTTACGGGGACTTTGGTGGATTTGCGCTTTCTCTGGCCATTGGGCCCGGTGTATTGCGCTATCCAATAAGGGGATTTTGCATCTTTGCAAACAATGACGTTTCTGAAGGCGGGAGTATCCATGGTTCTGCTTATTTCGTGCTGTGAGTCGTGCCACAATCGTGCCGCTCGCTGCGCTTATTAAGCACCAAGATTCTCCGCAAAATCAAGTCTAATCAACCACTTCCGCTTATTACCCACCCTTACAAAAATAGCCCCGGCGGGAATCGAACCCACATTTAAGGTACCGGAAACCTTCGTCCTATCCATTGAACGACAGGGCCACTGATGGAACGCATCGCAAGATGCAGGCGTATTCTGCCACAGGTGGGGGGCTTTGTCAAGCTGTCTGTGCGGGTATGACGAGGGTTTATGCGCTCTTTTCTGAAATGCGGCGAGGCGGAGGAGAATATTGGTAGATATGTCCGATTTTATGGGGGAAGGGGGTACTTTAGCATTGCCCGCCGGGAAGGGCTGGAGTATACTGGTCTTGGTATGAGCAGCTTTGATGCGATTGAAAAGAAGATGCAGGGAGTGGGGCTTTCCCGTGCAGCGGTGGAGGCGTTTCGCCATTGTGTGGATGTGTTGCAATCCAATCAGTCGATGATGATTCCGGAGGCGGATATTGCTCCGGCGTGCGATGTGGCGGAATGGGATTCTCTTGTGGACGCCACGGCGGAGGCGGATGCAGGCTTGCTCGCGCAGACTGTGGTGGTGAAGCTCAATGGTGGGTTAGGTACGAGTATGGGCTTGCAAAAGGCAAAGAGTTTGCTGGAAATTAAACCCGGAGTTACTTTTTTGGACCTCATTGTGCGCCAGGTGCAAAGTTTGCGAAAGCGGGCCGGGTATCCGGTTAATCTTCTGCTTATGAATTCTTTTTCCACCAGCGGGGATACCATGGCATATCTTTCTCGCTATGCGGCAGAGGGGTTTGCGGATTCCGATGCTGTGGAGATGATTCAGAATCGTGTGCCGAAGTTGTGCCGGGATACTTTGCAACCGGTGGAGTTCCCGGAAAATCCGGAGCTGGAGTGGTGCCCGCCGGGGCATGGGGATATTTATCCGGCTTTGTTGGGCTCCGGCTGGCTGGATAAGCTGCTGCAAGCCGGTGTTAAATATGCTTTTGTGTCTAATGCCGATAATTTGGGTGCCCAGTTGGATACGCGCTTCCTTCGTTGGTTTGCAGAGAGCGGTTCTCCCTTCGTCATGGAGGTAACGCGCCGTACGGAGGCGGATAAAAAGGGTGGGCATTTGGCTGTACGCCGTACGGATGGTCAACCGCTGCTGCGCGAGGTGGCCCAATGCCCTGCGGAGGATGTGCCTGAGTTCCAAAATATAGAGAAACACCGTTATTTCAATACCAACAATCTTTGGATTCGTTTGGATGCTTTGCAGGAGTTGCTGCAAAACAATGCCGGTGTGGTTCCTCTGCCCGTGATTCGTAACGAGAAAACGGTGGATCCCCGAGATGCTTCCTCCGCTAAGGTGTACCAGTTGGAAATTGCGATGGGGGCAGCTTTGCAGTGCTTCCCGGGGGCTCGTGCTGTGTGTGTGCCTCGTAGCCGTTTCTTCCCGGTTAAGACTTGTTCCGATTTGCTTTTGCTGCGTTCCGATGCGGTGGAGGTGGATGGGACCGGCGCGATGAGGCTGGCACCGGAATGTGGGGGGGTGGCTCCTGTTATCCAGCTGGATGCTTCCGTATACAAGCTGGTGGATTCTCTGGATGCTCTCGGGGTGCCCTCTCTGAAGCATGTGACTCGTTTGGAAGTTCACGGCTCTCACCGCTTTGCCCCCGGGGAGGCTCTTTCCGGGGTGGTAAAGGTGGGGGTGTAAGGCTGCCTATGGCGGTTTCTCCCAAGAAATTGCAGGAGCTTGCGGTGCGTATGCAGCAGCTCGGCCTTCGCGAGACTGAGTTGGAGGAGCATTTTACCCGTGGCTCCGGCAAGGGCGGGCAGAAGGTGAACAAGACGAATAATTGCGTGTGCTTGTCCCACCCGGCCAGTGGAATTGTCGTCAAGTGCCATCGAGAGCGCGAGCGGGAGGTGAACCGCTATTTGGCGAGGCGTGCCCTTTGCGATGCTTTGGAATACCACTTCCACGGCGGTATTTCCCCGCAGCAGCAGGAACGTATCCGTGCTGCTCGCCGGGGTGATGGACGTTCACGGGCTTCCGCGCAGATTGTTTACCGCAAGACGTTCTCCGGCGGCAGAAAGTTGGAAAATTGACCTTTCTTCTCGTTATTTTGCTTGCCATGTGGGGTGCAACAGTGTAGAATACCGCGCCCGCTTTTTTGCGGGGGTGCCCGTGGCGCTTTTTGCCCGGGCGCGTTCATTAGACCAAACCCCTCATTCCTTCAACATGAAAGAACTCAAAGGTGCATGTATCATCGGCCAGTCCGGCGGCCCTACCGCTGTGATTAACGCCAGCGTTCTGGGTGCCGTGCAAACGGCTCTTAACACTCCGCAGATTACCCGCGTACTGGGTGCCGCTCATGGTATTACGGGCGTGCTCAACGAACAGCTTTATGATATGGGTATGGAAGATCCGGTGGAACTCGAACTCCTCAAGTTCACACCTTCCTCCGCCCTTGGTACCTGCCGCTACAAGATGAAGGATCCGGATGTGGATCCCACCGATTACGAGAAAATCCTCGAAACTTTCAAGAAGTACGATGTGCGCTACTTCTTCTACAACGGTGGTAATGACTCCATGGATACCTGCAACAAGATTTCCAAGTTCATGCAGAAGAGTGGTTATGAGTGCCGCGTGATGGGCATTCCCAAGACCATCGATAATGACCTCTTCGGCACGGACCACTGCCCCGGTTTTGCCTCTGCTGCCAAGTACATCGCCACTTCCTGCATGGAGGTGAAGCACGATGCTTCCTGCTACGATACGGGCATGGTTACCATCATCGAGGTGATGGGACGCCACGCCGGTTGGCTTACCGCCGCTGCTGCTCTGGCTAGCTATGCCGGTGCCGGTCCCGATTTGATTTACCTCCCCGAGGTGGATTTCGATATGGACACCTTCCTCAACGATGTAGAGAAGATTTACAATGCTACGGGCAAGTGCCTTGTGGTGGTTTCCGAAGGTATCCACGATAAGGATGGCAAGTTCATCTCCGAGGCTAAGACCAACGGCAATGACGGCTTCGGCCATGCCCAGCTGGGTGGCCTTGCCAACAAACTGGCCGACGTGGTGCGCGGTCGCATCTCTTCCGCCAAGGTGCGTGCCATTGAGCCCTCCCTGCTGCAGCGCTGCGCTACTCACCTTGCCTCCACCACGGATGCCATGGAAGCCTACCTCGCCGGTAAGACGGCTGTGACGGCTGCTGTGAATGGCGATACCGATAAGATGGTGGCCTTCGAGCGCAACACTCTGTACGGGCAGTACGTGTGCAACACCAAGCTCCTCCCCTTGGAGAGCGTGGCTAACTTCGAGCGTAAGGTGCCCCGCGAGTGGATTAATGCCGCCGGTAACGGCATCGAGATGGGCTTCATCGACTATGCTCTGCCCCTTATTCAGGGCGAGACGGGTATGAAGACTGTGCAGGCGCTTCCCCGCTTTGCACGCCTTCGCAAGGTGCTGGCCAAGCCCACCAACCCCGAGGCCTAATTCCTTTTCCCTCTTTTCGGGAATCCCTTTTGGCAGGAGTTGCTTCTCGCAGCTCCTGCCTTTTTATATTCAAACATTTAGCTTATTAGATTGCAAGAACTGGTGGAGCATGGCATGATACGAACATGCCGATGCCCGTGAGGGCCGGCGATAACCCATACCATACCCATGACACAACGTAATATCACACGATACACATACGAAACCACCTCCTTCCAAGGGTGGCGCCTGAGCATCTGCCGCAAATGGAATCAGTTCACCAAATACTTTTCCGACCGCCAGTATGGCAGCGAAGAGGCCGCTTTCCAAGCAGCCTTGGAAATGCGGGATCGTATTTTTGATGCCCTGCGCCAAACTCCGGATGATCCTCGCGGTGTGTTTGAGCGTTTTAAAAACGGACTCGATACAGAATCTGCGGTGCAGCCCGCTCCTGCGTCCAAGTAACGCATGCTTAGACGACAACTGAATCCCATCTACCCCTGAAAAAAAGCATCCCCCGGCAAGTGCCTCTCCCAAGGCTCGCCGGGGGCTTTTTTTGTTCCGAAAAAGGCTCTGAATCCATGGCGGACTCAGAGCCTTTGCTTTCTAGAGCATCCCCACGCGGATTCGAACCGCGGTTCTATGACTGAGAATCATATGTCCT
>CAYSYD010000051.1:0-14889 GCA_964435145.1 uncultured Akkermansia sp. | reverse complement strand
GCGCCAAATTTACTTTCTGAGACTCCAAAGAAAGCACAAAACCGGGCATTCTTTCAACCAGCAGATTTGAAACAGACCCTGTTTTGCATTCTGCGGAATTTTTTCGCTCGCATTCTGTTCCAGTGTGTGCTAGAATGCGCGCGCTATGTTATCCGACCGCACTAAATCTGGCATTCAGCGTGCGCCGCATCGCAGTCTGATGCGTGCAACAGGCATGACGGATGAGGATATCCGCAAGCCGTTCATTGCGATTTGCAATTCCTTCAACGAGGTAATTCCCGGGCATGTTCACCTGAACAAGGTAGCAGAGCTGATTAAAGAAGAGGTGCGCAAAGCCGGCGGAACGCCCATTGAGTTCAACCTGATTGGCGTGTGCGATGGCATCGCAATGGCTCACCAAGGCATGAAATTTTCTTTGGCCAGCCGTGAGTTGATAGCCGATAGCGTGGAGACGATGCTCTCTGCCCATGCTTTTGATGCCTGCATTTGCATTCCGAACTGCGATAAGATTGTTCCCGGTATGGTGATGGGCGCCTTGCGTTGCAATATCCCCACCATCTTCTGCTCCGGTGGCCCCATGGCTGTGGGGAAGGGGCGTAACGGGGAGGATTTGGACCTTAACAGCGTATTCGAAGCTGTGGCGGCTTGTACTGCCGGTAAGATTTCCGAGGAGGAGTTGCACTATGTGGAATGCCACGCCTGCCCGGGCGCCGGCTCCTGCTCCGGTATGTTTACGGCGAATTCCATGAATTGCCTTTGCGAGGTGTTAGGTTTGGCTCTCCCGGGGAATGGTACTCTTCTCGCTCTCTCGGAGGAGCGCAAGGATTTCTGGCGTGCCGCTGCTCGCCGTGCTGTGGAAATGGCTAAGCAGGGCGGTCCCTTGCCTAAGGAACTCATCACGGAGGCATCTATTGATAACGTGTTTGCTTGTGATATGGCTATGGGCGGTTCTTCCAACACGGTGCTGCATACTTTAGCCTTTGCCGCAGAAGCCGGTTTGGATTATGACCTCAAGCGTATTGATGAGATTTCCCGCCGTACGCCCAATATCTGCAAGGTGGCACCCAGCTCTCGTTACCACATGCACGATGTCCTCCGCGCCGGTGGTATTATGACCATCCTTTCCGAAATTAACAAGATTCCCGGTGCCTTGAATACAGATGTGCCGACGGTGAGCGGCAAGACACTTGGTGAGCAAATGTCCGGTCTCAGCACGCAGGATCCGGCCGTGATTCGCCCGCTGGAGAATGCCTATTCCAAGGATGGCGGGCTTGCCGTTCTTTTCGGTAATCTCGCAGAGCAGGGAGCCATCGTCAAGAAAGCCGGTGTTCTGCCCGAAATGCTGGTACACCGCGGCCCGGCCGTCATCTTTGAAAGCCAAGAAGATGCCTGTGCCGGTATTCTGGCCGATAAAGTGAAACCGGGAGACGTGGTGGTTATTCGTAACGAAGGCCCTAAAGGCGGCCCCGGCATGCAGGAAATGCTGGCTCCTACCAGCTACATCATGGGTAAAGGTCTGGGGAATTGCGTGGCTCTCATTACGGATGGTCGCTTCTCCGGTGCTACGCATGGTGCCTGCATAGGCCATGTATCCCCGGAGGCCGCGGAAGGCGGGCTTATTGGCCTCCTTCAGGATGGCGACATCATTTCCATTGATATTCCGGCTCGCAGTCTCAGCGTGGAGTTGAGTGATGAGGTGATTGCCGCCCGCCGTGCTGCGTGGCAGCCCACCATGCAGGAAATCTCCGGAAAATGGCTTAAACGCTACCGCAAACTGGCAACGAATGCCAGCAAAGGGGCAGTGCTAGCCTAAGTTGATAACACCAAAACCCACTGAAATCTAATACATGAGCTCAACAAAGCAGAACCCGGTTGTTAAGTATTTCTCTGAGTTTACGGTGCTGAGAGAATGTGGTAAGAACTTCTGGCTGACAAACTTCATCCAGTTTTTCGATGGTTTATCCTATTTCACACTCATCATCGTTTTCTCCCTTTTCCTGAATAAGTACTGCGGATTCCGCGATGCAGATGCCCCCTACTGGGTGGGCATGTACACGCTGTTTATTTCTCTGTTTGTATTTGCCGTAGGCACCATATGCGATATCATTGGTCTACGCCGCACCTACCTCATCGGCTTCACGCTGCTTATTGGCGGTCGCTTGATTTTGGGAATGGGTACGGACTTCGGTACCGGTGTGTTGCAGCTCAGTCAGGATGCTTCCCGCTATTTTGTAATGGCGGGTATTGGGATAATGTCCTTTGGTACGGCATTTATGAGCCCCTGTATTACGACTTCTATACGCCGTTTTACCACCTTACGTGCCCGCCCCACAGGTTTTAATTTCTATTATCTGTTTATGAATATCGGCGCTTTGCTGGCGGGGTTCGCCATTGTGGATCCTTTGCTCAAGTGGCAGGGTGATATTGACGGTCTGCTGTGGGTGATTAACTTTGGCACGGTATGCAACTGCATCGCCTTCGTGTTTACTCGTTTTATTGACGAGGATTTCTTTGCCGTGCCGGAGGAGCGCATTGTAAAGACTGCCAAATCCGCCCAGCGTCCGTTGCAGCTTATTGCCCAAGTGGCACGCGAGCGGGCTTTCCAAAAGCTGATTGTTTTCCTTGTACTCACGCTGGGTGTGCGCTTGGTATTCACTCTCCAATTTCTGGTGATGCCGCAGTACTACCTGCGTACCATTGGCGATGATTTCAAACTGGGCTTTATGAATTCGCTGAACCCCTTTGTCATCATCACGGGGCTTATTCTCATCATCCCGATTTTGAATAAGTTCTCCACGGTGAAGTTGATGATTACAGGTATGAGCATCTCTGCCTGTTCGTTGATCTTGATGGCAGTGCCGCCGCAAGTCTACTTTATTATTCCGGGGATTGAAACTATTGGGCAAGCCTACTTCGTGGCCATTTTTGCTCAGATCCTCATTTTCGCCTTCGGCGAGCTGCTGTTCAGCCCTCGTTTTTCCGAGTATGTGGCTCGCGTGGCACCCAAGGACAAGGTAGCTTCCTATATGTCCCTTTCTGCGCTGCCCATGTTTATTGCCAAACCCATCAACGGGGTTGTGGGCGGATTGCTGGTTTCTTACCTCTGCTTTGATGGTATCGCCGCCAAGATGGATACCGGTCATATTGGATTCTGGGATTCCCCCGAGTTCATGTGGACCATTTACCTGATTATGGCTCTCATTTCTCCTCTGGCTATCATCCTGACAAAGGATAGCTTTGTCTCCGACCACCCGGAGGAAACTACGGCTCAGGAAACCACTGAGGAAACTACTGAGGAAGTAACCCAGAACGCTTGATTTTTACCATGTCCGATACACAAGAACACAAGACCGAATGGCTTCCCATCATCAAGGATATGTGCATCCTTGTCTGCATTATGGGTGCGCTGGGCTATGCCTGTAATTTGGCGATGAAACCCTTCGAATCCGTGCAGGTTACGGATTCCCTTGTATCGCTTATCCGCAAGGGCGGTGTGCAGGATGGTAAGGATGTTACCTTCCTGAAAGAGTTCGACGCGGGCTGCAAGACCCATGCGGATTTCGTGAACACGCCGGATAGCACCGGGCGTACCCCGCTTATGTGGACCGTGTATACGAATTTCAACAACCCGCAGCTTTCTCTTTCCAAGGATGCGGAACGTGCCTACTACATCGATGCATTGTTGAATGCTCCCGGGGTCAACATCCATGCCAAGGATGAGGATGGCTTCACGGCCCTCCACTGGGCAGCTTGGAGCGGCATGCCGCATTCTGCGGCGATGCTCATTAAAGCCGGGCTCGATTTGAATGAGCAGGAGGGGAATGGGTATACTCCTCTTATGCTGGCTGCTATGCGTGGCAATGATTCGGTGGTGAAGATGCTCCTCCGGTTGCAGGCGGATGCGAATAAGGTGAATGCTGCGGGCAAAACAGCCGCCAAATTGGCAGAGGAGTACGGGCAGGCTTACGATAAACGAGCCTCTAAGCTGTACAGCCTTATTTATGCCGCAGCCCGTTCTGCCTCTTACCACCGCACGCAGAAGTTGCTTGCCTCTGCTCCTGCTCCGGCGGATATTGATGCCGTGCTGAAGGAAACGGAAGATTTGGCTCAGCGGGCCAAGGCCGCGGGGGCGCTCTCCGTTGAGGAGGAGTAAATCCGCGTTTTGTTTATTAACTTATTTCGGCCACCGTTCCCCATGGGAAACGGTGGCTTGTTTTTTGAAGTTACGCCTTGCCGTAAGCCGCAAGCTGGTGTAGTATAGGCGCATCATGATATCATTTCTTCGCGGAAGCGTGGCAGAGGCTTTGCCACAATGCCTGGTGTTGGACGTTAATGGCGTGGGCTATGAGGTGCAGGTGCCGCTTTCCACGTTCGACCAGCTTAATCCGGTGGAAGGGCAGCCCCTTACGCTGAAAATCCATATGCATATTCGGGAGAATGCGCAAGTGCTTTACGGCTTTGCCACAGATGCAGAACGGGATATTTTTCGCTTGCTCATAGACCGGGTGAGCGGTATTGGCCCTGCCACGGCCATTGCCATTCTGAGCAGCCTGAATGTAAGCACGTTTAAAACGGCCGTGGTGCAGGGGGATGTTCAAGCTATTGCCCGAGCCAAGGGCGTGGGCAAACGTACTGCGGAGCGCATTATTCTGGAGCTGAAGGATAAGATTGGGGTGGCTTCCACCTGGGAGGCTCAGCAGCAGGGTACTACCAGCCCGGCGGCAGCGGATGCGGAGCTGGCCATGGTAGCTCTTGGCTTCAAGCAGGCGGAGGCGAGAAAGGCTATAGCCGCACTTCTGAAACAGAACCCGCAGGCTTCCACAGATGCGCTGATTCGTGGTGCTTTGCGCCATTTGGGTTAATTCTTCTCATGGATTTTGAACTTCTCAAAGCGGTATCCCGCTCGTTTTACCTGAGTATGGTGTGGCTGCCGCCTCCTATGCGCCGGGGAATCGCGCTGGGCTACATGCTGGCCCGTGCTACGGATAGTGTGGCGGATACATCCTCGGCTTCGGAAGAACAGCGACTTCTCGTATTGCAGCAGATGGGGCAGGCTGTGGCCGGCACGTTGCCGCAAGAGGCTCTGCCGGGGTTATTGGACAATCTTGCCGGGGAAATGGCTCTTGCCCAGAATAAAGCCTCGGAAGCGGCTTTGCTCCGGCGTTTCGGAGATTGTCTTCGCCTGCTGGAAAATACGCCTCCTGCAGAGCGTTTACTCATTCGGAAAGTATTGGCCACCATTGTGGAAGGTCAGTGCTGGGATTTGAGTTTTTTCCGAACTCAACCAAGCGTGCAGAGTGATGAGCAGACTCTGCGTTATACCTATTTAGTAGCCGGGTGTGTCGGCGCTTTTTGGACGAAGCTCGGTTGCCTGACGATGGGGGAATCCTTTTGCCGGGCGGAGAGGATGGAGGAGATGGAACAGGCCGGTATCCGCTATGGGCAGGGACTTCAACTTGTGAATATCTTGCGAGACCGTGCAGAGGATGCCGCCCGGGGGCGTTCCTACTTATGTTCTGCGGTGTGGCGATGGCAGAGCCGGGCAGAACGCTATCTGGCGGATGGGGTGGATTATGCATCACGCCTACGCTCCTTCCGCTTGCGCTTTACGGCAATGTTGCCGGCTCTATTGGGGCAGAAAACACTCCGCTTGCTTGCTCAGACGCCCGGCGAAGAACATGTGAAAATTTCCCGCGCCACGGTGTATGCGACGATGCTGGAGGCAGCTTTTCGCTGCCTAATCCCTCGTTGAGTAAGTAAAAAAGCCTGTGGCCGTTGCGAGCCACAGGCTTGAGTTAAGATGGATGTGTACCTTGTTTTTAGTGGGGTACGGGAATGGTTTGCTCGCGATCGGGGCCCACACCCACAGAGCCCACGGGGCATCCCACAATCTCTCCGAATCGCTTGACGTAAGCTTTGCAGTTTTCGGGCAGTTCCTCCCATGTGGTGCATTTGGAAATATCCTGCTGCCAGCCGGGAAGCTCCTCGTAAATGGGCTCGCACTTTTCCCAGTCCTCCAGAAGCGCGGGCGGGTATTCGAGAATTTGGTCGCCCATGCGGTAAGCCGTGCAAATCTTAATGGTGGCTCGTTCATCCAGCCCATCGAGGTTGGTCATGGCCATCTCATCGAATCCGTTGAACATGGCGGAGAAGCGCAGCACGACACCATCGGTCCATCCGCAACGGCGCGGACGCCCCGTGGTAGCTCCGAATTCGCGGCCAAGACCATGGAGGTAATCAGCTATCTCATCGTTTTCCGTAACGAAAGGACCGGCACCCACACGCGTGGTGTATGCCTTGCAAACGCCGATAATCTTGTCTATCTTGGTGGGAGCCACACCGGAACCGGTGCAGCAACCGCCGGCACTGGTGTTGGAGCTGGTTACAAAGGGATAGGTGCCGAAGTCGATATCGAGCATAGCACCCTGCGCACCTTCGAAGAGAATCGTCTTGCCTTCCTGAGTGGCTTTGTACAGCACAGGAATGGTATTGGTGATGTGCGGGCGGAGAACATCCGCAGCTGCCATCACGGCATCCAGCGTGATTTGCGGATCTGCCTTCGACCAGCCCAAGCGGGCAAGCTCATCGTTGGCTGTGGTAATGCGAGCTTCCAGTACGCTCTTGAGCCGTACCGGATCCACAAAATCAACCATGCGGATGCCTATGCGGCGTGCCTTATCGGCATAGGTGGGACCTATGCCCTGTTTGGTGGTGCCAATCTTCTGGTCTCCCAGGGCTTCCTCCTGTGCGGCATCTATCTCCTTGTGAATGGGCAGTACCACGTGGGCACGGTCGGAGATGAGCAGGTTCTGCGGGGTGATGTTTACCCCCAGATCGCGCAGATAGTTGATTTCATCCACAAGAGCGGTGGGGTTGATGACTACCCCGTTGCCGATGACATTTACCTTGTTCTCCCAAAGAATGCCGGAGGGAACAAGGTGGAGGATGTATTTCTTACCATTGGCGATTACGGTGTGCCCGGCATTGCTGCCACCCTGACTGCGAACCACATAATCTGCCGTTTCCGTGAGGAAGTCGATAACTTTGCCTTTACCTTCATCTCCCCATTGGGAGCCGATGACGAGAGTATTCATGGTGATGGAATGGAGGGGGTGGTTATTTGGTCCGGTTAATCATGGCAATCAGTTCCGCAAAGGCGGGAGCTGTACCTTCTGCCGAGGCTGTGGCCAACGGAATAAATTGGACACCGGCAATGGGCATGCTCTTGTGGCGGAAGCCGGAGAGGGCTCCGTCGTTAAGATTTTTGTGGGTAATCTCTACATCTGCGGGGAGGCTGCCTTCCGTAATCGTGAAGGTTACGTTTTCCGAGCCGACGAGCATTTTTCCTGTGCGGAGGTCCTTAATGGGTTGGTTGCCGCCGTGGTGCCCATCCGGAAGCTGCTCTGTGCTGCCGCCCAATATAATGCCGAGAACCTGTGCCCCCAAGGCAATGCCGAATATGGGTAATTTGCCCTGCAATTTGGCAATTTCTGCCTGAAGTGCTGTGAGGGCGGAAGGATCTCCGGGACCATTGGAAAGGATAACGGCATCCGGAGCCATTCCCAGCACAGTCTCAGCCGGAGTGGAGGCCGGAACCACAGTCACATCAAACCCATCCTGACGCAGACTGCGGAGGATGCTGTGCTTTACGCCCAAATCGTACACAACTGCCGTGCGGGTGGCAGGGGCAAGCTCAAAGTAATTGGAGAGGTCCCCCGTGCTTTTGTTCGGGAGTTTCCACACACGGGACTCACCTTCCCAGTGGTAGGGAGCGGCTGTGGTAACCTTGGAGACAAGCTCGCTTCCGGCGAGCGGAGCAGAAGCCTTAGCCGTGGCTACGGCCTCCTCCTCGGAAAGTTCCGTGCTGACGCAGGCTCGCATCGTACCCTGCGTACGCATGATGCGAGAAAGTTTGCGGGTATCAATCCCCTCTATACCGGGAACGCCGTGGCGTACGAGCCAGTCATTCAGGGATTCCTCTGCCCGCCAGTTGGAAAAGATTTCGGCATGCTCTTCCACCACAAGAGCGCTAAGGCTGAGCTTCTCACTCTCGTTATCGGCTTCGTTGATGCCGTAGTTACCAATCTGCGGGTAGGCCATGATGAGGATTTGACCGCAATGGGTGGGGTCGGAGATAACCTCTTGGTATCCCGTCATTGCTGTGTGGAAGCAGATTTCACCAGTGGTGGTGCCGGTGGCACCAAATGCAGTGCCTGCGAAAATAGTACCGTCTTCTAATGCAAGAATAGCTTTCATTCGCGTTATATTGAGCCGTGCCATACTAGCAGATGCACCCCTGATAGGCAAGGCAATAATGGCGTATTCCCCAAAAATGTGCGCCATACGTTCCGTTAGTGGGAAAATTCGTCATTTTCACCAAGATAGCTTGCAATCAGACCAAAGATGTGATTATAATTGCACGTCATAGATGAACGCATGCGGCGTTCTGTATCAAAACTTTTAACCAATAGAAAAATACAATATGGAGAATGAAGAAATGAAAGAAACGAGCTCCGCGCCGGAGGCTGCTGCGCCTGCGCCCTCTTCCGATGCTTGCGAACGCCTTAATGCTGCTCGCCGTTTTGCTACGGAGCAGTACGATAAAACGCTTCGCTATGCCGGGGAGCAGTACGATAAACTTCGCCGCGCTGCCGGAGAGCAGATGGAACATGTGCGTGAGTATACGGATCAGGCTCGCGTGCAAATTAACGAAGGCTGGGATAAAACCTGCGATAAGGCTAAGGAACTGCACCACGCCGGGGAAGAGTATGTGAAAACGAATCCCACGGGTAGCATGCTTGGGGCACTCGGGGTAGGCGTTTTGCTCGGGCTTCTGCTGGGTGGGCGCCGTTAATTTGCGCCCCTGCTTTAGGCTTGTGGTACGGCGCGCACATGCTGTTGGCGCGTGCTGCGTTCTCGCCCTGATGCTGGCTATGCTTTTCTGGCTAAAATCTCCTGCTGCCGCAAAGGCTTCTCTCAAAGAGGAGTCTGCGGCACTGTTGCAGCAGGCGAAAGGAGTGGCTGTTCGTACCGCAGAGCATGCTAATGCTTTGGCGGAGTTATTTTCTGCGGAGCTTAAGGAATACGCGAGCTGTCAGATTCAGCGTCTCATTATGTTGGTGCTGGCGGCTATCCTATTGTTGGGTGCGTATTTTTTACTGTGTGCGTTCATTGTGCTGCTTGCTGCTGTGTGGTTGGGCTATATTTGGGCTACCGCCTTGGTGTGCCTGCTCAATATTGCTCTTGCTGTGGCGCTTCTTTGCTGGGTGCGCCGTTTGGCAGGAAAACAGCTTGCTCCGGCTACGCGAGAAGAACTTATAAATGATTGGCAATGTCTGAAACTGCTCATCAAAGAAAACAACAAGCCTTAATTCGCGTGGCGGAATCTCGTTTGTCTACTGTCCATGCGGTGGATAACGCATGTGTTTGTTCCAAACGCTGGATGGCGGCTCTGCCGGTTTCTCCGAAAATCATTTTGCATATGGCAACAGGGGTTGGCGTGGGGTCCGTGTTGCTCTCAACCGTGCTTGGAGCCAGAAAAAGCAGCCGTAAAGCGCAAAAAGTTGCCGCTCAGCCGTGGAGAAGTCTGCTGGCTCAGATTGCGGCTGCTGCACTTGTCCCTTTTGTGCAGGGGTATCTGCGCCGTCGCGCTTCGGATGCCTCCCCTTTCGGGGAGATTTGTGCTTCGATAAATCGTTTTTTCGGTAAGTAATTGAGAAAAGTCTCCTAATTATGAGTAAGAAAGTATTTGTATCCGGTGCGTTCAATGTGTTACACGCCGGGCATATTCGTTTTTTTGAGGACGCCCGTGCCTTGGGTGATTATCTGATTGTATCGTTCCCGCCTGCGGATTTGCTTTGGAAGCTGTATGATAAAAAGTCCGTCTTGGACGATGCGGACAAGATGGCTGTTATTTCCTCCCTCTGTATGGTGGATGAGGTGGTTTTTTCTACGGATGATGATGCCGCACTTTCTTTCCGCTCTGCATTTCTGGCCATCAAACCGGATATCCTTGCCGTAACAACGGACGATTTATATAAAGCGGAAAAAGAACAATTCTGCAAGGAGCAGGGGGTGGAATTTGTGGTGTTGGAGAAAACGCTCCCTTCCGGGAAGGCGCAGGTTTCCAGCACTCAGGTATTGGACCGTGTAAAGGCACCGGCTCATGTGCCGTTGCGTGTGGATTTTGCCGGGGGCTGGTTGGATGTCCCGGAGAATTCCATTCCCGGGGAGTATGTGGTGAATTGTTCCGTATCTCCCACGGTCTCGCTTAAGGAGTGGCTGTATCGGCAGGGAGCCGGTATGGGGGGCAGTGGCGGCTGGAGTGTGTTGAATGGTTGGGACCCTGTGGCCTCCGAGCTGGGGTTGGGTGTTGGCTGGCAGGACCCTGCCGTCATTGCAGAGACGGGGGCTTGCGTGTGGAAATCCGGGCACAAGCCGGTACTCGATTTTAAGAATACGGGTAGTTTTCTCCGTGGGCGCATGGCTGTATACGATACTCGCATTAAGCACAACACGCCCGGTCTTGCGGGGTTGACTCGCGATTTTACCAAAATTGCCAAGGCGGCGCGCATTGCTCGTTTAGGCGTGCAGGAACAGGATGTAACCGTGCTGGCTGTGGCTGTGCAAATGAGTTACCATCTGCAATTGGAGGAGGGGCAGGCACCCTTGCCGGATATTGGTGGGCAGTTGGCTCATAAGTATTGCGGCGGTGGCCATGGTGGGTACGCGCTTTACCTGTATGAGACCGAGGATGCTCGCAATGCTGCTTTGGATGCATGCGAGGATTTGTACCCCATTGAGCCGTATTGCCGTACTTTTGGCAAGGACGAACAGGTGGAATGGGCTCCGCGTTTCTTGCAGCGCCTTCGCGATCGTGGTGTGATTAAATAATTTTCTCTTCGATTAACAATTATAACTTATGCCTAAAGTATTTGTATCCGGCTGTTTCGATGTGCTGCACAGCGGGCACATTGCTTTTCTGGAAGAGGCCGCCAGCTATGGAGATGTGTACGTTTCTATCGGTTCGGATGCCACGGTGATGGCTCTCAAGAATCGTAAAACGATGTACACGGAGGAAGAGCGTAAATACATGCTGGAAGCCATCCGTTATGTAAAGAAAGTCTATATCGGTCCGGATACGGGGAAGATTTTAGACTTTGCACCTCTGCTGGATGAGGTGAAACCGGACATTTTCTTTGTGAATGCGGATGGTACGAGTGATGAGAAAAAAGCTTTTGTGGAATCCAAGGGAATTCGTTATGTAACGAGTTCTCGCATTCCTCACGAGGGACTGCCTACTCGCTCCACGACCAGTATCCGTGAAACGTTGAAGAAATGAGAGCTTCTCATACAACGTATACCGTGGGTGAGAAAGGCGTTCGCCCATGGGGAGAGTGGACCGTGTTGGAGTTGCAACCCAACGTGGTGGTTAAGCGTTTGCAGGTGTATCCGGGTGGGCGCATTTCCTTGCAGCGCCATCAGTTCCGCACAGAGCGATGGATTGTAACGGAAGGCGTTGCTACCGTGCGTTGCGATGATAAGGTGTTGCAGCTGCATGTGGGAGAGTCCACGATGATTCCTTGTGGTTGCATACACCGCCTTAGCAATGAAGGTGAACTACCTCTCGCTATCATCGAAATTCAAATGGGCTCCTATCTTTCTGAAGATGATATAGAGCGATTTAATGATGATTACGGCCGTGCGGATTCATAACATCTCCTGAGAATGATGCAAGAAGATAGAACAAAGAATGCAGGCATTCTTCCTGCCCCGGATGGTATAGCGGTCATTAACATGGATACGCGTCCGGATCGCTTTGCGCAATTTATGGAGAAAGCCGGAGTTTATTTCCCGGCGGATCGTATACACCGAGTAAGTGCCGTGGTGGGGCGCGAATTACCTACATATGGTCAAGCTCCGTGGTTTACAGAGCGTACAGGAGAGCGTTCCGGCTTTTGGGGCGGAACAGGTGGTTGCGCTCTTGCACACCGTAAGGCTATTGAATTGGCCAAGGCAAAAGGCTGGCGGCATGTCCTTGTTTTTGAGGATGATGTGGTAATGGAAACTCAACCGGCAGCAGGGGCGCTCCTGCAAAAGGCATTGGAGGAGCTTAAGGGACCCTACATTCTCTATCTCGGTTATAATCGCCCCGCTCCTTACGGTTCTTGCTGCATGGTGCAGGGGGAAATGGAACTTTGGAAGACTGAGGGCGTTATCGCGGCGCACGCCTACATCGTATCCGCAGAGCTGTATGATATGCTTCTGGCTCATATGCCCACGCAGGACAACGTGTGGGAATGGCTTTCCCGTTACCGTGCCATCGATGTATTGTACCGCGATTTTGTGCCTTTCTGGTCCGGCGTCAGCGTATATGTGATGCATCCCATCATTTGCGTGCAGGATGATGAGTTTTCCGACATCGGGCAGGATGCTGCTGCCGGAAAGGTTGTCGCCTGCCGCCAATCTCCCAAAAAGATGAATGGGTGGAGAGCAATAACCTCGCCGCTTCGCCGATTAAAAATTAAATTAAACTCTATCCGTACGCATCGCCGAGCCCTTAATGGGGGGCTTCCGGGGAAGCGTAATCGCCGCAAAAAGTGATTTTTTTGCAACAAATCAAGCCGTTGTCATTGATTATGCTTGAAAAAATTCGCTAAAGGCGAGATATTAAAGCCTCACCTAGAAATTATGTCTGAACCTAAAGAACGCAAGACTCTGGAAGAACGCAACCAGGCGAGTGATTTGGAGCGGCTGCGCCATTCGTGTGCGCACGTGCTGGCCGCAGCTATTTGCCGCCTCTGGCCTCAGGCACAGCTTGCTGCCGGCCCCGCCATCGAAAATGGTTTTTACTACGATATTGAATTGGACCACAACATCTCTACCGCCGAGTTTGAATTGATTGAGGCGGAGATGAAGAAGATTGTGAAGGAAAATCAAACCTTTACACGCACAGTCCTCAGCCGCGAGGAAGCTATGCAAATGGCTCAGAGCGGCGAATTGGGCTCTGTGGCTCCGCGCTCTGTTCCTTCCAAGTTTAAGGTGGATTTGATTAACCGCATCCCGGAAGGAGAGGAGATTTCCATTTTCCGTAATGGGGATTTCACGGACCTCTGCGCCGGTCCCCATGTGGGGCGTACGGGAAACTGTAAAGCCTTTAAGGTAATGAGTGTGGCTTCTGCCTATTATATGGGAGATGCCAGTGGACCCCGCTTGCAGCGTGTGTACGGCACCTGTTTCCCGAACCGTACCCTGCTGGAAGAACATTTGGCGCGTCTGGAGGAGGCCAAGAAGCGCGACCACCGCCGCCTTGGCCGCGAGATGGGGCTCTTTACCATTGATGAAATGGTGGGGCAGGGGCTTGTTCTTTGGAAGCCGAAAGGTTCCATTGTGCGCCGCGAACTTCAGAATTTCATCACGGAGGAGTTGGACCGCATCGGCTATTCTCAGGTATTTACTCCCCACATCGGTAAGTTGGACCTTTATATGACCTCCGGTCACTGGGAGCATTACAAAGAAAGTCAGTTCCCCCCCATTCCGGATCCGGACGATTTCCGTAAATTGCGGGATGAGAATGCCACCTGTGCAGATCTCTTTAATGCGCTGGATACGCACACCATCAGCGGCTTCATGCTTAAACCCATGAACTGCCCCCACCATATCCGTATTTATGCGAATGAACCCCACTCCTACCGCGATTTGCCGGTTCGCTTGGCCGAATTCGGCACGGTATACCGCTGGGAGCAGAGTGGTGAGCTGGGCGGCATGACACGTGTGCGCGGATTCACTCAGGACGATGCCCATATCTTCTGCCGCCCGGACCAAATTAAGGAGGAAGTGCAGCAGTGCATAGGTATTGTGAAACACATCCTCGGCACTCTTCAGATGAATGATTATCGCGTGCGCCTTTCTTTGCGCGATAAGGATTACTCCGATGCCAAATATGTGGGCACCATTGAGAATTGGAAACTGGCGGAAACCGCCCTCCGCGAAGTGCTTTCCGAAAATGGCTTTGATTACATCGAAGCGGAGAACGAAGCCGCTTTCTATGGCCCGAAGATTGATTTTATCGTGCGCGACGTCATAGGCCGCGATTGGCAGCTTGGCACGGTGCAGGTGGATTACAACCTGCCGGAACGCTTTGACCTTTCCTATACGGGAGCGGACAATAAGCCCCACCGCCCGGTGATGATTCACCGCGCTCCCTTCGGCTCCATGGAGCGCTTTACCGGCTTGCTTATTGAGCATTTTGCCGGCAAGTTCCCCACTTGGCTTGCCCCGGAGCAGGTGCGCGTATTGCCCATTTCCGATAAGGTGGCAGAGTTTGCGGAGCAGGTGCGCACCCGCTTGGCTTCGCGTTTCGTACGCGTCAAACTCGATGATGCCCCCGATAAGATTGGCGCGAAAATCCGCAATGCCCGTTTGGAGCGCGTACCATACATGGTCGTGGTTGGGCAGCGAGAGGCCGAGGAAGGCAAAGTCTCCATCCGCCACCGAGATTTGGATGTCATAGGCACCATGACGGTGGATGAATTCGTGGAAGCTCTGTGCGCAGAGATAGATGCCCGACTTATTGCCCCGGAAATGAAGGCGGCGGATGCCTAATCGAATACTTTCCCCGGCTGCACAGTGCAAGCCGGGTTCCCCAAACAGAACACACGCATATCATAACCCACAACACACTACAAGTGCCAGCCCCACAGAAACCCAATAAGCCCGCTAATCGTCCCACCCGGGACAAAGTCGGAAAAACGCCGCAGATTCGTGTCAACGACCGTATCCGCGCTCCCAAGGTACGAGTTGTTACCGCAAAAGGTGACCAGCTCGGAGTCATGGCCACTCGCGATGCCCTCGCCAAAGCCAAGGAAATCGGTCTCGACCTCGTCGAGG
>CAYSYD010000050.1:0-14977 GCA_964435145.1 uncultured Akkermansia sp. | reverse complement strand
CCTAGGATTTATCGGCACTTGCGTTCCTCAGAAAAAATCTTTGGGACACATGTGGTGGCGCACTGTGGCCGCACGGTCTTTTTAGCTTGCATTCCTGTAAAAAAGGTGTATACTTCGCGCGAACTCACACATACACAAGCACCATGGATACACTTCGCACATTTACCACCGGTAATGGCAGCACGGGGCAGTATTACTCCCTGCCGGCTCTGGCAGAACAGGGTTTCGGTGGTATTAACCGCATGCCCGTATCCCTGCGAATCGTGCTGGAAAGCCTTCTTCGAAACTGCGATGGGCTCAAAGTGACGGAGCAGGATGTTCGCAACCTTGCCGGCTGGCAGGCCGGTATCCCCGGGGATTACGAGATTCCCTTCACCGTGGGGCGCATCATCCTGCAAGATTTGACGGGGGTGCCGCTGCTGGTGGATTTGGCCGCCATGCGCGCTGCTGTGCAGGATTTGGGGCGCGACCCCTCCGGCATGGAACCCCTGGTGCCGGTGGCCCTTGTGGTGGATCACTCCGTGCAGGTGGACTGGTCCGGCTTCCCGGAGGCTTACCAGAAAAACCTTACCCGCGAGTTCGAGCGCAATACGGAGCGCTACGAATTCCTCAAATGGGGGCAGCAAGCCTTCAAAACCTTCTCCGTGGTACCCCCCAGCACGGGCATTGTACACCAAGTGAATTTGGAGTACTTGGCGCGCGGCGTTATGGAACAAGCCGGCGTGTATTACCCGGATTCCCTCGTCGGTACGGATTCCCATACCACCATGATTAACGGCCTGGGTATTGTGGCCTGGGGTGTGGGCGGTATCGAGGCAGAAGCCGGCATGCTGGGCCAGCCGGTCACCTTCCTCGTGCCGGAAGTCGTCGGCGTACACTTGAGCGGCAAACTCCGCGAAGGGGTAACCGCCACGGACTTAGCCTTGCATATCACTCAAATGCTGCGCAAGCAAGGCGTGGTGGGTAAGTTTGTGGAATTCTTCGGGGAAGGTGCTGCCAGCCTCTCCCTGCCGGATCGCGCCACCGTGGCCAATATGGCTCCGGAATATGGTGCCACCATGGGCTTCTTCCCCTTCGATGAGGTATCCGCCGCCTATCTGCGCGCCACCGGCCGCAGCGAGGAACAGGTGCAAACCTGCGAGAATTACTTCCGCGCACAAGGCCTCTTCGGCATGCCGCGCAAGGGAGAACTGGATTACAGCGTGGAATTGGAGCTGGACCTCTCCGCCATCGTTCCCGCAGTGGCCGGCCCCAAGCGCCCGCAGGACCGCATCCCGATGTCCGAACTCAAAGAATCCTTTGCTGCCATTTGCCGCAGCACATACGGCCAAGAGCCCCGCACCTCCCCCATACCCGTTACCATGCAGGGGGATGCCGGTAACCCGGATGCGGCAAGCACTCACGAGGTGGAATTGACGGATGGCTCCATTCTCGTGGCTGCCATTACCAGCTGCACGAATACCAGCAACGACGGCCTTATGCTGGCCGCCGGGCTGCTGGCCAAAAAAGCCGCCGCCTTGGGCTTGCGCGTGCCGGCCTATGTTAAAACCAGCATTGCCCCCGGCTCCCGTATTGCTGCCCGTTACTTTGCCAATAACCGCCTCACCGAGGCCTTGGATGCCATAGGCTTCTCCACCGTGGGATATGGCTGCACCACCTGCATCGGCAATTCCGGCCCCATTAACAGAGCCTTGGAGCAAGCCGTTACGGAGCATAACCTCGTTTCCTGCTCCGTGCTTTCCGGCAATCGCAACTTCGAGGCTCGCATTCACTCCCACGTGAAGGCAAACTTCCTTATGTCTCCCCCGCTCGTTATCGCCTTTGCATTGGCCGGTCGCGTGGATATCGACATGGAGAAAGAGCCGCTGGGCACCGCTGCGGATGGCTCCGCCGTGTACCTGCGCGACATCTGGCCCACGGGCGAGGAGATAGCCGCTGCGCAGGCCGTGGCAGCCACCCCGGAGGACTACGCCGCCTGCTATGCCGGGCATGTGCCGGAGTGGGATGGCGTGAGCGCCCCCACCGGTGCCACCTTCCGTTGGAACGAGTCCTCCACGTATATTCACCGCCCGCCCTTCTTCGAAGGCTTCGATGGCAGCAAGGCAGACATTACCGATATTACGGGTGCCCGCCCGCTCGGTATCTTTGGCGATAGCGTTACCACGGACCACATCTCCCCCGCCGGAGCCATTAAAGCCACCGGCCCCGCCGGGCAATTCCTCACGGCCCAAGGCGTGGAGCACCGGGATTTCAACACCTTCGGCTCCCGCCGCGGTAATGATTTGGTGATGGCTCGCGGCACTTTTGCCAATGTCCGCATCAAAAACCTCCTTACGGAGGGCGTGGAGGGCGGCTATACGCTCTATTTCGGCTCCGGCAGTGTCTCCGCCCCGGATGCGGATATCTGCGCCCCCTGCGGTACGCCTACCTTTATTTACGATGCCGGTATGGCCTACCGCGCGGAAGGCGTGCCCACCATCATCATCGGCGGCGAGGATTACGGCATGGGCTCCAGCCGCGACTGGGCTGCCAAAGGCACGAACCTGCTCGGCGTGCGCGCCGTGATTACAAAGAGCTTTGAGCGCATTCACCGCAGCAACCTGATTGGCATGGGCGTGTTGCCCCTCAATTTTGCCAACCCGCAGGATTACGACCGCGTAAAGGGGCTTAAGGATGCCACCTTCTCCATTACCGGCCTGCATAATGAGATGGCACCCCGCAGTGCTGCCACCCTCGTAGTGCAGCCCGCCGGGGAACCCGCTTTCGAGCTTCCGCTCGTGGTGCGTTTGGATACCCCCATCGAGAAGGAGTACTTCCGCGCCGGCGGTATTTTGCAGTATGTGCTTACCCAGTACTGCTAAGCCATAAGCTGCCTGCTTTTAACAGCGCCGCTCCCTTTACCGGGGGGCGGCGCTGTTTTTTGGGGGGGGAAGGGGAGGGGTAAAAAGCCGGAACGCACCCTCGGTTGCCCGGGATGCGTTCCTTGTTGTGTGTGTGTCACGAAGCGTGGCAGAGCGAGTCTTAAGCCTCGGGAGCCACATTCACGCGGCGGCCTTCGCGGTCGAAGAACACGCGGCCATCCACGAGGGAGAAAATCGTGTAGTCGCGGCCCATGCCCACGCCCTTACCGGGCTTGAACTTGGTACCACGCTGGCGGATGATGATGTTACCGGCGATGACGGTCTGCCCACCGAACTTCTTCACGCCGAGGCGCTTGCTGCGGGAATCGCGACCGTTACGAACGGAACCTTGACCTTTCTTATGTGCCATGACTAGTTAGAAATCTATGGTTTGGGGTGAATAATCAGGCGTTGATAGCGGTAATCTGCACCTTAGTGAGAGCGGCACGGAAACCCTTCTTCTTGTGGAAGCCCTTGCGACGCTTAAACTTGAAAGCGATGCCCTTGGCGCCGCGAGCCTCGGGGTCCAGCACCTTGGCCGTCACCGTTGCGCCGCTCACCACGGGAGTACCCACGGTGGTGTTCTCGCCATCCTCAACCAGGAGAACCTGGTCGAACGTGGTCTCGCCATCCTTTTCCAGCCCGGAGATGCGGTCCACGGTGAGAATGTCACCAACCGTCACCCGGTACTGCTTGCTGCCGGAAGTGAAAACTGCGTATGCCATAATTTGATGAATTTTGGTGTTGCACCCGCACATGCGGGCTGGCACATTATAGGCATGCCAACGCTTTTGGCAAGAAAAATTTCGTCGAAAAATGAAAAAACTGCAAAAATTTTTCAAAAACGGGCCTATTGAGGTGGAAACGGAGGCCGGCATGCTGGCATTGGGGCGGCAGCTGGCGGTCGAGTTATCGGCCGGGGAAGTGGTGGGGCTGGTGGGGGATTTAGGCGCGGGGAAAACACATTTGGTGCAGGGCATATTGGAGGGATTGGGTGCCGGCCGCCCGGCGGTAAGCCCCACTTTCTCTCTGGTACACGAGCATAACGATGGGCGCATTCCCGCAGCCCACTTTGATTTTTACCGCATGAAGAGCCCGGAGGAGGCCTTGGGCATGGGCTGGGATGAGTATTTAGCCGGGGAGCATTTGCTGCTGGTGGAATGGGCGGACCGCTTTGACGGGGCACTCATGCCGGAGGACACGCTCTGGCTGGTGCTGCGCCACACCGGGGAGCAAACCCGCACGGTTATGCTTGCTTGTTAAGCAGCATATAGAGGCGTGCCCGCAGATTGTCGAACAGGTAGACGGGCAGATTCCACGGGAGCCGGCGCAGGGAACGGCGGGAGCAGATGGTGCCTTGGTTGGGCGCTGCTTCCTGCCCCCCGGCAGGCAGAGCCCGATGCTCCGCAATGAGGTCCGCCACCTGCTGCCAGAGATTATAGCGGTTCACGATAAGGCGGCGCGCTTCTTCAATGGCCGGGCGGCGGCGCTCGTACTCATTATGGGCAATAGCCGTGCGGATAATTCGCAGCGCTTCCGGCGGATTATCCACGGGGATGCGGATAAAGCTCTCCGGCGGGAAAAACTCCTCCATAGCCGGATTTCCGGCGTAAAAGGGCAGGCAGCCGCACAGCAGCGCATCGGAGAACTTTTCCGTCCAGTGGTGGGGCTGTATGTGGTTTTCCACGCAAAGGCTGTACTTATAGGTATCCAGCGCCTCATACTTGCGGGGCAGGGAGTTAAAGCCCCAGCCATACCAAGCCAGTTCCGGCAAATGTTCCTCCAAGTACCTCAGCAGCTTGTAGCGTTTATAGTGCGTGGTATAGCGGAACTTCTTGCGGGTACAGACTGCGGAAATGGTTTTATCCTTCGGAAAATTGAGGCAAGCACAGTTTTCCTCCACACTGCGGTGGTTGAGCCAAACAATACACCCCTGCCCGCGCCGGTAATGGCGGTGGGGCAGAATGGCGCGGTCGTGCGTGGTGAGTACGTACTGGAACTGCCGGGTATACACGCGGCTGTATATTTTAATGCAGGGTGGCTCCTGTGTAACCAGAATGGTATGCTCCGGCGGGCAGGCCAGCAGCTCCTTTTGGTGGCGGGAGGGCAACTCATCGTACACTACCAGCCAATCGTAATCCCGGCAGGCCGGGTCGCACACGAACTCAATTCCCTTCCAGTTCAGCACCCGGGGGAATACAGTCCAAGAGGTGAGAATCTTGATACGCATTGTCGTTGCTCAAGCGTCCAGCCGGTCAAGAATTCTTTCAGGCTCATCAAAAGGATTGTGGGTGCCGTGGTACACCGTGGCCACGCCCAAGGGCTGCCAATAGGCTTGCAGCCGCGCCGGGGGGAACATCTCGTCCGCATCGGCCAGCAGGGCGGCATCCCAGCGCAGGCGGGCTGCAGAGCATTCCTCCGCCCAAGCTGCCAAGCGGGTAATCTCGTCCAGCCTTTCCTGAGGGGTGGGCAGGCCGGGTTCCGGCGCTGTGCGCAGCATGGCTCGAGCCGCCCGCAGAGCCGGGCGCAAGCGCATACCATACTCCTCGCTCACCGGGAAGGGGGTGCCATTGAGTGCCACCGCGCGGCGCAGTGGCAGAGCCGGGCAGCACTGCTCCGCCACCCATACACCGAAGGACCAGGCAAACAGGTAAATCTGCTCGTACCCGTCAAACTCTTCGGCCGCCCATGCCACAGGGCGGGTGCGGTACCCATGGCAAACCAGTACATCGTACTCTGCGGGGAAGGGAATGTGCGCCACATCCGCCGGCGTGGCTGCCCAGCCCAAAAACATGAGAACCAGTTTCCGATTCCCGGAGTGTTGTTGCAACAATCGGCGCTGCATAGCGGTGTGTTTACTCTTCGCTGTACTCTGCCCAAGAGGAGCTGGTTTCCCACACGCGCACACGCTCCAAGCGCACACAGGCGCGCACCGGGTAGCTCCCGCACTCCTCGGCAGCAGCGCGGCGCAAGCCCTCTGCCGCATGGCGGAACACGGCTTCCGCCATGGCTTCGCTGGTGGGGTCCCGCCGCTCGAAGGGGATGATGCGCTCCCCGTATATACGGCGGAACTCCTCGTAATGCGGGTCCTCCGTATTCATGCAGAGTGAATGGTCGAACTGCTCCAGAAACGGCTCCATCATCTCCTTGATGGCTTTGAAATCCACCACCATTTCATTCTCATCCAGCGTCTCGGCGGCAAAGACCATTTCCACGCTGCGCGTGTGGCCATGGGGAAATTGGCAGATCCCGGGATGCTTGGAGAGCAGGTGCCCGCTTTCCAGTTCGATGCTTTTGCAAATGCGGTACACGATTAGCAGATGGGGGTAACGCCTTTTTTGATGATGATGTTGCCGTATTTAGCCAGCTCTCCGCAGCAAACTACGGCATAAGCCTTGCGGGCGCGCTCGTAGAAGGCATAGCGTTCCATGCGCTCAATCTCGCCGGTGTAGTTATCCAGCGCGGAGCGGTAGCGGGCTTCCACGCTCGGATCCAGCGTGTCCCCGGGTACGGCGGCCATCATGATGACGGGGGTGGCATAGGAATCCAGCTCAAAAAGCGGGATAATACCTTTCAGCATCGTATCCACACCCAGCCCATCGGCGCGTACCACCTTGCTGTGGAAGGCATGTGCAGGGAAGTGGGCATCGGAAAGTACAATCTCATCACCATGGCCCATTTCGGCCAAAATCTTCAGCAACTCCGGGGAGATAACGGGGGAAATTCCTTTCAGCATAACACTGCGTATCTTGCCATACTGTACGGGGAGAGTCAATGAAAAACCGCGCCCCGAAAGGAGCGCGGTTGCAGGAAATTTGCTGTATGGGTGGTTTAATGCCCGCTCAGCGTGGTGATGTAGTAACCGGCAATTACAGCCGTGCCAATCACACCCGCCACATTCGGTCCCATAGCGTGCATGAGCAGGAAGTTTGTGCGGTCTGCCTGCTGCCCCACATTGTGGGATACGCGAGCCGCCATCGGCACAGCGGATACGCCGGCGGAGCCAATGAGCGGGTTGATGGGGTTTTTGCGCCAGCCGGGCACCAAGTTCATCAACTGAGCGCACACCAGACCACAAATCGTGGCCATGGCAAATGCCACCACACCCAAACCGATGATGAGCAGCGTTTGCGGCTGCAGGAAGCGCACGCCCTGCATCGTCAGGCCCACGGATACACCCAGCAGAATGGTCGTGATGTTCATCAACTCATTCTGGGCGCAGCTCACCAAACGCTCCGTCACCTGGCATTCGCGCAGGAAGTTGCCCAGCATCAGCATCCCCAGCAGAGGGGCGGCATCCGGGCAGAGCAGAATGGTAACCAGTGTCACCACAAAGCAGAAGAACAGCTTCTCGCCCTTGGATACCTGGCGCAGGCTCTTCATCTTAATCTTACGCTGCGCCTCCGTGGTGCAGAGTTTCATGAACGGCGGCTGGATGAGCGGTACCAATGCCATGTAGGTATAAGCGGCCACGGCAATAGCACCCAGCAGTTCCGGTGCCATCTTACTGGCAAGGAAGATGGAGGTGGGACCATCCGCACCGCCAATGATGCCGATGGCAGCGGCTTGCCCCTTCGTGAAGCCGAGTCCGATGGCGGCCAGGAAGGTGAACGCCACGCCGCCCTGTGCAGCGGCACCCAGCAGCAGGGATTTGGGAGAGGCCAGCAGCGGACCGAAGTCCGTGAGCGCGCCCACACCCATGAAGATGAGTGCCGGGAAAATCTCGCACTTGATACCCAGGCCGAGCCAGTCGAAAAGACCGCCCTCGGGCTTCATAATCATGAACTTCTGAGTGGCTTGGCCGGTGATGTTCACCTTGCCCTTACCCACGGTTTTCACCGTCATGGGTTCGGCCATGGCGGCATCGTATTCGGCTGCCACCTCCGGGGCAAGCCCGGTGGTATCCTGTTTAGCCTCGGCATCTGTATAGGGAGCCAGCGTGAGGGAGAGGAAGCCCACATCGTTCATGGTGGAGCGTTCCACCTTGCCCGCCTCAATGGCCACCACCTCGCGCTGGGCCTGAGTAATCACCATGCCGTTATCCGGAATGTTGGCAATGAGGGCGCCGAAGGCAATCGGTACCAGCAGCAGCGGTTCAAACTGCTTTGCCACACCCATGTACAGCAGCACGGCCACTACACCCCACATGGCGTACATCTGCCAAGTCATCTGGTAGATGCCCATGCCGGAGATGAAGTCCGCAAAAGAATTAAGGAGTTCTTGCATAGCTGTTGTCTAACACTTGCGTTACACACCCCTGTATTGCCGGGGGATGATTCCCGGCACAGGGCCTGCGGTTGCAATCCTTAACCAAGATAGGCCAGAGTCTGACCCTCAGCCACGGTGTCGCCGGGCTTCACGGCAAAGGAGGTCACGGTGCCGGCGGCGGGAGCATAGATTACGGTGTTCATCTTCATGGCTTCCACAGTCATCACCTGGTCACCCTCCTTCACAGCGGTACCGGGCTGCACATCCAAGGAAACCACCTTAGCGGCCAGCGGGCTGGGAATGGGCGTGCCGGCACCGGCAGCAGCGGGAGCAGGGGCAGCTACAGGTGCGGGAGCAGCCACGGGAGCAGCCACCACCACGGGGGCGGGAGCAGCCACGGGAGCGGGGGCGGGAGCGGCGTTGGAACCACCAAGGGTCTCTACGGTTACATCAAAGGTTTGGCCGGCAACGGTAATGCGGAGTTGTTTCATTGTATCTTGTTTTCTAGTGTTTGTTGTTGAATTTTTTTAGGAAGGATTTTGTGCGCATTACTTTAACCGCGCACGGGGAAATGGGAGTTCATTACGGCGTTGCGGCCGCCCTGCCCGTATGCGGGATTCACGGGCTTAATGTCGAGGATGCGGGCTTCCTGGCCTACTGTTACCTTGACGGCGGCGGCAATGGCTGCCACTACTTGCGGGGTAATGCTGCTCCGGGCGGCATCATAAATACCTGCGGCCAGGGCTGCTACTTCTGCGGGAGTGGGTTCCGGAACTGCCACGGCGGGGGCTGCGGCGGGCGCGGTAGGGGGCGGGGTGGCTGCGGCCTTGGCAGCCTCCGCCCGTACTTTGCGCCCGGCATCCATCCGCTGTGCCACACTGCCGGAAATCGTCAGGATGACGCTCAGCAGTGAGAGGCAGCAGAACACCACACACATGCCGGTAATCTGGTAGATTACGGCATCCATATCGAGTGCGGCGAATATCGGTGTTGTCATGTTAGGTTAGATTGAAGAGGGGGGGTTAGAGGGGCATGTTGCCATGCTTTTTGGCAGGGCGAGTCTCGCGCTTGCTGAGGAGGGTGCGCAGTGTAAGCGCAATGCGTGCGCGGCTTTCCTTCGGGTTGATGATTTCCGTTACCTGATCGGAAGCCGCTGCGGCATACGGGTTGGAGAAAGCAGCCTCGTATTCGGCCTGCAGTTCTTGCTGGCGGGCAGCGCGGGCAGCGGGATCTTCTATGGCCTTCAGCTCGCGGCCATAGAGAATCGGCACGGCGCCGGCAGAGCCCATTACGGCAATCTCCGCGCAGGGCCATGCAAAGACGGCATCCGCACCCAATCCCTTGCAGCACATAGCAATATAGGCGCCGCCGTATGCCTTGCGCATAATGAGTGTTACCTTGGGAACCGTGGCGGAGGAGTAGGCAAAAATCATCTTAGCGCCATGGCGGATAATGCCGCCGCGCTCCTGCTGCTTGCCGGGCAGGAAACCGGGCACATCCACCAGATTAACCAGCGGAATGTTGAAAGAATCGCAGCAGCGGATGAAGCGAGCCGCCTTGTCGGAAGCATCGATGTCCAAGCAGCCGGCCTTCACGGCAGGCTGGTTGGCAATAATGCCTACCACCACACCGCAGATGCGGCCGAAGCCCACCACCACATTGCCGGCAAAGTTGGCATGTACCTCCATAAAGCTGCCCTCGTCCACAAGGCGGGAAATCACCTTCTGCACATCCAGCGGGGTGTTATTGCTATCCGGGATAATATCGTTCATGCCCTCATCGTCCGCAATGTTCAGCGGGCTGGAGAGGTCGTGCGGCGGCTCCTGAGCATTGTTGGAGGGCAGGTATGTAAGCAGGCGGCGGGCAATGGCAATGGCGTGCTCATCGCTTTCGGCCACAAAGTGGGCGTTACCGGAAACGGAGGAATGTACGGCTGCCCCGCCAATTTCCTCCATGGTGCATTTTTCGTAAGTGACCTGCTCAATCACCTTCGGCCCGGTAATGTACATACCTGCGGCACCTCCCTTGCGGATGATGATAAAGTCCGTAAGGGCGGGGGAATAAGCAGCGCCGCCCGCGCAGGGCCCCAGAATGAGGGAAATCTGCGGTACCACGCCGGAGGCGGCCACATTGTTGTAGAACACATTGGCAAAGCCGGTGAGGGATTCCACCCCCTCCTGCAAACGGGCGCCGCCGGAATCGTTCATCTGGATAACGGGAATGCCCGCCTTCATGGCATATACCTGAGCATCGCAAATCTTTTGGGCGTGCATGTAGCCCAAGGAGCCTCCCTGTGCCATAAAGTCTGCGGAGACAGCCGCTACCGGGCGTCCGTCCACCAAGCCAAAGCCGGAGACGATGCCCTCCCCGGGGATATATTTGTTCTGCATGCCGAAGTTGCTGCAGTGGTGGCGTGTGTGCATGCCGATTTCCGTGAAGGAACCGCTATCAAAAAGACAATCCATGCGTTCACGAGCTGTCCAGTCGCCGTTTTCGTGGCGTTTATCAATCTTATCCTGGCCTCCGGAAACGATAACTTTCCTGCGGCGGTCTTCCAACTCGTCGAGCAATTTGGGATCAATGGCCATAAGTTTAATCTGTTAGAATATTTGTACGCCCGGGATGCGGACGAGCTTGCAGGAGGGTACAGTCCGCCTACGATGGGTCTATTCTAGCACACAGGTCCTCTCCTGCAAAGCAAAATCTGATGCTGCCGGATGGAAATTTCCACTTGGCGGGCTTATTTTAATTTTCGGCGTGTCACGAGGTAAACCTTATCCCCATGGCGTACCTTTTGCGGCACCGCCACCATGGCCACGGCACCCTTGGGAGCAGTGGGGACAATGCGGGTAATCCCCTCCGCATCGTCGCAGCGCACCTCCGGCACCTCCAATCGCACAATACCCGTGGTGCAGCCGGTAATCTCAATCTTATCTCCCGGGGAGAGGGGCTCTGCCTCCAAGCGAATTTCCGCCACCTGAGCCTTGGCATACCAGCGCACCACCCGCCCCAGATGCCGCCGCTGCTCCAGCGCCAAACTGTTAGAGCAGCCGCTCCATGTATCCCACTCCTCCCCCAAGTAATAGCCGCCGTGCCAGAACTGGCGGTTAAACACACGCAGCAGCTCCTCCTCCCATGCGGGCACCTTCTCCGGGCTCCACTGCCCGGCGGCACAGCATTGCACAGCCTCCTTGTACACAGCGGTTACGGTGGAAACATAGGCCTCCGAGCGCCCGCGCCCTTCCAGTTTAAACACGGAAACCCCCGCCTCTACCAGTTGGTCAATCACCCGAATGGTGCAAATATCCTTGGGGGACATAATGTACTGGTGGTCAATATCCATCTCGAAACCGGTCTCCGTATCCGTAACGCGGTATTTGCGGCGGCAGAGCTGGTAGCACCGGCCACGGTTAGCACTGGCATTGTAAGCGGCAAGGCTCATACCGCATTTGCCGGAGATACCAATGCAGAGCGCCCCATGGGCAAAGACTTCGATGCGCACCAACTGCCCGGAGGGGCCTTGGATATTCTCCTCCCGAATGCGGTTGATAATGTGACGTATCTGGCTCAGCTTCAGCTCTCGAGCCAGCACCATCACATCCGCATAGGCGGCCAGAAAACGCACGGCGGCCACATTACACACATTTGCCTGCACGGAGACATGTACCTCCAGCCCGATGCTGTGGGCATAGGAGATGACTGCCATATCCGCTGCAATTACGGCATCCACCCCGGCGGCCTTGGCTGTGCGGAGCAGCTGCTCCATACCCTCCAACTCCTCATCGTACACAATAATGTTGCAGGTAAGGTAAGCCTTAGCCTTACAGGCATGGCACAGGCGCACCACCTTGGGCAAATCCGCCTCCGTAAAGTTTACCGTGGAGCGGGCGCGCATATTGTACTGCCCCACACCGAAGTACACACTATCTGCCCCGGCGCGCAATGCGGCCGCAAGTGATTCGAACGACCCCGCCGGAGCCATAATTTCCAATGCCTGCATGGCGCCAGTGTAGCGGCATTGCCCCCCCCTTGTCAAGTCTTGCTGTGGAAGCGGAGTGGATGCACAACTCCCCGGAGAGTAAAAAGAACCTGCGCACCGGGTCATTCCCGGTGCGCAGGTTGCGGAATGTGGAGACTTCTTAATGCTTCCGTACAATGAAGTTGCCGCGGGTATCGCGTTCCTTTTCCCCATTATCGAAGGTGATGAGGAGGCGCGGCCGGAGGAGATCCTTCTCCGCCGTCACGAAGTAACTGGCCGGCGTGGTAAGGGTAAAGCTGCGGGTATCCTCGCTCACCAGCGTATCGCCATCGTACAGCGCCACGCGGGAAACCTTGGCAGGGTGCTTGCCACGGGTGGGTTCCAAGCGCACCTCGTACTTACCGGCAGGGCCGAGGGGGAGCTTGCCGTGCAACTCGCCTGCCACGCCGGGCAGGGGGAGCGAATCCGGCGCCCAGCCGCGCACCAATTGCATGCCGGTGGTCCAATCGCGCATCACGACATCGGCCGAGCGACCCAGCACGGATTCGGGGTCAAGTTCCTTCATCAGGCGGGCATAGTGGGCAATGGCTTCCGCCGGGCCTGTGCCGAAGCGGCGGCGAATCATGCCGATGGCGAAAGCGCAGGCATTCTGCTTTTGCTGCACGGTGTGCAGCGGGTTGGAAATGGCGGCATCCATGGCGGCCAGCGCTTCGAAGATAGGCATCTCGTTAATTTTATCGCCCACGGGATTATTGTGGAAGTGCAGGGCAGCCAAGCAGCCGGACTTATCTTCCGGGTCCGCAGCTTTGATGAGCTGTTCCACCCTATTCGGGCGTTCAATGCCTTCCACCTGTGCCGCCTGGAGCAGGAGCTTGGCGCGAGCCTCCCCTTGGGCGGCATCGGCCTGCGCCATCAGCCCATCCTGCCGGGCCTTGGCGGCGCGGCGGGCGGCAATCAGGCGGGCAATGCGCTCAGCCTCCGGGTACACCATGGGGGGGCCGCACACAATGCCGTATTGGCGCCCGCTCTTATCGTACAGCACCACTGCGGGGAAAGAATGCTTGCTGTGCGGGTGGGGCAGCTGCAATTTGCCCATGGTATTGCCAAAGCTTTCTTTTTGCTCCGGGCTCATACTTTCCGGCAGGGGCACCAGCATCAGGGCGGCGTTACCGGTGGCTTGGATTACGGCGGGGGCGTTGTACAGAGCCGTCATGTTCGCTTCGGCTCGTTTATCCCAGCCCTTGCCGTAGATAAAGACGGCGTAGCCATCGTCATTCAGCCCGGCTTGTGCCTGCGCATAGCTGCTCACCTTAGTGGCGGCCTGTGCGGGCAGCAGGGTAATTGCTGCCAGACTCAGCAGTATGGAAAATGCGAATTTCATATGGGGAAAAAGATAGAGGAGTTAGAAGATGAATCAGGCTGCCGGGGTGCCGTACACAAAGATGCCATCCACATGGAGGACTTCCTGCACACCGGGGCGGATAATGCGCACATAGAGTGCCTTGGGGTGCTCCGCTCCCAAATCGATGCGGATTTCGCGCTTCGTACATTTGCCGGTGAGGGAACCGGCATTGTGCCAATCATCGGCCTTGCCTGTTTCGGATACCTGCAATTGCAAATCGTTCAACCTATTCCAGTTGCTGCCATTGGAGTGGGGCACAAGCACCACACCGCTAATGGTGGCATGCTTGGGCAGCTTAACGGCAATCCACGGCTCTTTATCGCGGCCGGTGTGGATTTGGCCGCCCAGCTTCGTAAGCACGTTGGCATGCGTGGCAGGCTTATCCCACCGGCTGGTGGAGGAGGCAAACAGAGCCCCCCCTTCCGAAACGAGCTTGCCGGGGAAAGGCTCCACATCGCCAATGGGGCGGCCATCGTGTGCCTTATTCGGTGCTATCAGCCTGCTGACGGATTGGAAGGCGGAGGCATCGCGGTTATTTTCTGCCGCCAGAATAATGTTGGCAATCACCCGGTCTCGGGCATCGCCCTCCAGCCCGCCACCATTGCTACCGAGCGCCTCCGTCATGAGCCCCAGCACGCGAGCCTTGCCGGCATCATCCATACGCTGCATGAGCGTATTGCCGCTTTCGAGGGAATAGGTCGCGTAATTCGGGTTCGACATCGTGCCTGCCAGCATGTGGCGGTAAAGGGTGCATTTGTTCTCCAAATCGCTGTTTTTGCGCACGGCATTCAGCGTGGTAATCTGTTTATCGAGCATATCCTGCACCTTCCAGCGTTCCGGACCGAGGTCTTGCGTATTTTGCCAGAACTTAGCGTAGGCTGCTTCCAGCTGTTCGGCGGTGGCCCCGCTCTTTACCAAGCGGTCGCACACCTGATTGCGCATAAGCTCCGAGGCACACTCGGCAAACACAGGCACCATGTGGGCGCAGAGGCTATCGTTGAGCTGTAACCAAGCATCCGCTCCGGCCTGAGTAGCCACCAGCATATCGGCATGCTCGCGGTATACCTGGTAGTGGCGCGGCTGGGCAGCTTCGGCCTTCAGGAACATCTCAATCGCCTTAGCTGTATCATTCCTTGCAGCTGCCATATGTGCCAGCATGCGGTAAGCATTGGAAAGGCGCGTAGCATCCTTTTGCTCCGGCGCGTGCTGTTCGGTAAGCTGGTGCAGGGAAGAATAGCGCCAGTTATCCAGCCATGGGCGCCAATGCAGCCCGCGCTCCCAGGATACAGAGTAAGAGGGTGTCCACTTGCCATCCACCCACACCACATAGGCGCAGTGGGCAGGCTCCCCCATCGTAAGCCCCGGCACACCATTGGCACAAGCCGCAGAGGCACCGAAGTGCGATAAACCGCCGCACACGCCGCCCACCTCCTGGGTAAACTGGTGGTGGCGTCCCTCGTACATCCCCTCGAAGGCTGCGGCATAGGC
>CAYSYD010000049.1:0-14980 GCA_964435145.1 uncultured Akkermansia sp. | reverse complement strand
AAATCGATAAAATCATTCATTCTATCGATGTATATATCATTATCTAAATCGGTCTTAGTTTTGAGCTGTATGGTGCGTGTTTTAATTTGCTCTCTCATTTTATTCTGCCTCATAAGAGCCAGTCCATGCCTTACAGAGTTGACAGAAGAATTCGATTTGCTAATTTTATAGTCAATGGTTCTTGTAATCTCTTTGAAACGCTCTTGTAGCATCGAGAAATATAAATCGCGATAATTTTCTTTGTACTCTTGCTCCGTTGTTTCGATATCCAGTTTGACTAAATAAATACTTCGTTGAAAAGGATCAAGTTCGGTTAGTTCAGATTGTATGAAGGTATAAAGCTTGGGTACTTTATGGATATCCACAATGGAACGTATTTCTCTCAAAATCCGCTCTTTAATTCGCCCCTTATCCTTGGTTAAAATGCCCTTGACATTCTCCATGACGAAGTATTTTGGTCTAAGGAATCTGATTACTTTTAAATAGTGATAGAACAGATCATCTCTCTTATCAAATTTTCGTCGTCTTCCCGAAAGGCTGAAGGATTGGCAACTTGGTCCGCCCGTAACAACATCTACTATGGTGTCCCCTATCTCCTTCCTCAGGTTCTCAAGGAAGCTATCCTCCATGATGTCCTGACATATAAACTTCAAATCGATGCCGAGTTGTTCGTTATATCTAACCTCATGAGTTAATTCACAATTTTCATTAATGTCAGAGGCAAGAATAAAGTCAAAATATTTTTTTTCTGTGTATGCCTGTAAGAAACCCTCGCTGATGCCACCAGCTCCGGCAAATAAATCAACGAATGTTACAGCTGTGCGTTGCTCGAGGAAGTCAGACCTTTGAGACATGGTTCTTTGAGAGTCTCCTTAAACTCATTATTGATGAGTATTGATTCTACCAAAGGTAAGCATTTCCTGCAAGCTGAAAGCATGTCTTATAACTCAAAATCGAGGAGAGAATGTCCGTAAAGTCTTAGTTGTGCCGCAAATCTTTATCCCGGACGGATATTTTGCTTGTGTTAAATCTTTTTCTTACTATGCCATGAGTTACGGGACTCTAACTCATTGAGCCACCGAAACGGCGTTCATAGCTTAATCTTCACGGCATTTATCATGATGAGCATGCTCTCATGCGCTATGATTTTTTTCATAGATTCACAAATCGATATGAATTGGGCTGCGCGTTCGGCTATGCTCATCCTCGGTCGGACGGAGGGGGGGGCGGGGCAGGTGGATAATATCATCGTAGGGGGAACTCATGCTTGGTGGCCTCCTATTTGGCGATTGCGGTCGCGGGCGGTGGCTCCATCTTCCAGGTTCATTCCCCGGAGAATAGCGTTTTTTCCGAATTTTTCCCGAATGCCGAGCATGGCTTGCTGCATGTGGTGTTCTCGTAACAGGCGAGGTTCTTCCTCTTCCGGGGGCGGTTGGGGGCTGCCATCGGTGGCAAAGAGTTCTAATTGGGTTCCCTCTCCGGGTTCCCGGGGGATGCAGTCCTCCTGTACCACATGGTTGGCCACCACGTTGAGACGGCGCACCAGCAGTTCCTTGTCGATAATTCTTTCTGCCAGCTCGGCCACGGCTTTGATGAGTAAGCGTGCAGAGGAGGTGTAGCGTCCCAGATTTTGCGAGCCATGAGCCGGTGCCGGTATGTGGCGCCCATAGGCATCCCTAACGATGGCGCCTTTGTAGTTCCTGCGCCGTTCTGCTTGGGTAAGATTCTCGATATCGTAACCCACGGTTATGACAATCTGATTCGTTACCAGCCGTTTCTCCACAAGTTCCAGGGCGAGCAAATCTGCCATCTCCCGCAGAACGAGGAGGGCTTTCTCCGCTTCGTAAGCACAGTGTAATACCTGCCCGGAACTCAAACTGTGGCTTTCCGGGTGGTAGGCTTTAATGTCCGCCATGGTGCAAGGTTCCCAGCCCCATGCGTGATCGATGAGCAACTCGGCATTTTTGCCGAAGAGGCGGTAGAGGCTTTCCTCGTGGCGGAGGGAACGCCGGGCAATATCGCCCATGGTATAAAGTCCGTGCTGCTCCAATTTCCCGGCGTATCCGCGTCCCACGCGCCAGAAATCGGTGAGCGGGCGGTGGCTCCAGAGCCGGCGGCGGTAGCTCATTTCATCCAATTCCGCTACGCGTACTCCATCCTCATCTGCGGGGATGTGCTTTGCCACAATGTCCATGGCCACCTTGGCCAAATACAAGTTGGTCCCGATGCCTGCTGTGGCGGTAATGCCGGTGCTGCTATGCACGGCAAGGATGATGCGCCGGGCTAATTCGTGTGCTGTGCAGCGGTATGTTTGCAAATAGGGCGTGGCATCGATGAATACCTCATCGATGGAGTACACCACCATGTGTTCCGGTGAAACGAATTGGGTATACACTTGGTAAATACGGGTGCTGTACTCCATGTAGTGAGCCATGCGGGGCGGCGCAATAATGAAATCTATTAGCAAATGCGGGTTTTGCATCCATTCGGAGTGCTGCTGTGTGCTGCCGGTGGCATGCCGCTGCCGCATCGCATTCACCTCCTCCGCTTTTTGCCGTACTTCGAATAAGCGTGGCCGCCCGGGTATGCCATGCGCCTTGAGTGCCGGGGTAACCGCTAGGCAAATGGTCTTATCCGTGCGCCCCTCATCCGCCACTACGAGGTAGGTGTCGAGAGGGTTCAGACCTTGCTCAATGCATTCTACGGAGGCATAGAACGATTTGAGGTCAATGGCTATGTAGGCCTTTTGCGGCATGAGGGTGGCGTGTTTTCTACATATACAGCATTTTTCCCGGCAGAGCAAGATGTGGTGTCCGCCTGTTAGCCTTTGAGCGCAAGTAACTGGTGGATGCAGAAGTGCCCCATAAAAAACGCCAAAGTGCCACCGATGACCGTGGACAACGTGTAGAACAGGGCGGGGAGGTATGCTCCGGCTTTGAGCATAGCTACATGTTCCAGCGAAAAGGCTGCAAGGGTGGAATAGCCCCCGCAGAGTCCGAAGGTGAGAGCTGCTCTAAGGTGCGGAGATTCCAATAGGTGTTCCTCCGCCATGGCACTGAAAATTCCCATTGCAAGGCAGCCAATCATGTTGATGATGAGTGTTTGCCATGGTATGGCCGGCAGGGGGGTACACCATTTGTTGTATACGAAAATACCTGTCAGATACCGCAGGATGCCTCCCACAAAGCACCCGCAACCTACGCAGAATAGAGTTTTCAGGGAAATCATCATTGCCATTGTGCGCGGTGATTCTAACAGAAGCGCTCCCTGCGGGCAAGCCCCTATCCTCGCGCTTTATTTCATGTGGTAAAATTCAGGGTTCCTCGTGTGGTGTGCGGTCACGTTTTAGAGTAGACAAGGCTGGGGTGGAAGGCTATAATGCGCCGTCAGCATGTTGAAGCGTTGTTACAGAGTGCAGGAGAGCTTGGTGCGGTATTGGTCGCAGCAGGCTATTGAGCTTTGTAATGATATTGATGATGAGTCTCTTGCGGAGGTGGTGGCACCTCTGGAGGTGGCTCTTTCTTCCATGGCGGCGGATCGCCGCATTGTGGTATTGGGAGGGCGGAAGAGTGGCAAGTCCCAGCTGTTGGCAGGTATTGCCGGATGCCCGGTAATGGCTAAAATGGCGCCTGCCGGTGCAGCTTTGCGCTGGCGTTTTTGTAGCGATGTACCGCCCAAGGAGGAGACTCGCTTTCTGCCGGAGGCTGCGCTGGAGGGCTTGGAACTGGTGGATACGCGTGGTTGCGAGGATGCGGCCGTGGCTGCCGCAGTGGCGCAGTTGCTGCCGGAGGCGGATGTGGTGATTGCGGTGGTAGATTCCCGGAATCCGGCGCTTTCACCCGTGTGGCCCTTGCTGGCAGCGCTTCCGGAGGAGAAGAAGGAATCCTGCATTGTGGCACTTACTTATGCGGATGCGCTCTCTGCGGAGCTGGTGCGTACGCTGAGTGATTCCGTGCGCGAGATTTGCCGAGAGAAGGTGGGTGCGCCTTTGGCTGTTTACCAAGTGAACCCCACGATTGAGCTGGTGATGGCGGCTTTTACCGACCGCGTGCAGGAGGCTTTGGAAGCCTCCCCTACGGGGCTGCGCGCGGCCGTGCGAGAGGTGGGAAAACGTGCCTCGGATCTTTTGTATAAGCAGGGGAGCGTGCTTAAGGCTCGCGATGCAGTGGCGCGTACGGATAGCGGTTTCTTAGCCGGTATCGAGCAGGAGATTGATAATTTCCTGGAGCGCCAGATGCAGGGGGTTACCAATTGCGTGCTGAATTATTCCGAGGGCGCACGCCGTGTGGTGCCTGCTTTGTTGCGCCGGGTGCGCCGTTCGTTCGGTTGGGTGCTTTCTCCGGTTACGCTCTTGCGTTTGGAATGCTATGGTTCCGGGGTGGAAAATCTCTATTTCCGCCTCCTTCGGGACGATGTGATGCATCACCAAGCGGAGTCCGACCAGCAGTTTGCGCTTTCTTGTGCCGGGCACTGGCGCAGTGTGCGCCCCCGCATGAAGAAAACCTTGGAATGTGAGATAGGTGATTTCCCCGCAGATGCACTCATGGAGGAATTGGTACAGCTCCGCCAGCGTTTGCAGACGGATTTGTATGAGCCTTTTCGCCGTTTGAAATTGAGAACTCAAATGGCTGCTCCTTTTAAAAAACAGGTGGAGTGGATGCGGGCTTTTGTTGTGCTTATCTGCATTTGCTTGTTTGTAGCAGGTCTCTTAGGGCTGCTGGGGCAGGATGTGCTGGCCGTGGGCTGTGTGGCTTCCACCGTAGTGGTCTGGCTGCTGGGGTCTCTGGTTCATATTTTGGCGGGAAACCGCGTTACCCGTTCCATGCGGGAGCATGCCGACCCTCTGTACGAGGCTCTTTTTGTGCAGCTTGTACCGGTGGTGCAGGCACACGTTGTTTCTCGTGTGACGGCTTATCGCAGGTTGTACACCGCCCCGCGCCAGCGGGTGGCTAATTACGAAACAACCTTAGCCCCCTTGCAGAAACGCCAGAGCGAAATTTTCCGAGAGTTGCGCTCCGTGGCGCCTCGCCTTTAAAGTTTTCCCGCCTTAGCTGTATGGAATACGATTTATTTACGCCCCATGGCTCCCGGGAGGAAGCGCCACACGATGCGCCGGAGCAGTTGCAAATGCCCTTAGCAGCACGCATGCGCCCGGAATCTCTGGAAGAGGTGGCCGGGCAGCAGCATCTTTTGGCTCCGGGAAAATTATTGCGCCGGGCTATTGAGACGGATCGTTTTTCTTCCCTCATTTTTTATGGCCCACCCGGGGTGGGTAAGACGACTCTTGCTTATGTGATTGCCCGCTGCACGAGCGCCTTTTTCGTGATGCTCAATGGCGTGGAATCCAACGTGAGCGAAATCCGCGACAAAATCGCGGAGGCGCGCACCCGTATGGCCATTCATGGCCAGCGTACTATCCTCTTTGTGGATGAGTTGCACCGTTTTAATAAAGCTCAGCAGGATGTGCTGCTGCCGCATTTGGAAAAGGGAACAGTACGCTTTATCGGAGCTACCACCGAGAATCCGTACTTTGCCATCAATTCCGCCATGTTGAGCCGCTCCCAAATCTTTCCTCTGGAGCCTGTGCCGGAGACCGAGTTGGTGCAGCTGCTGCACCGTGCCGCTGCGGATTCCCAGCGGGGCTTGGGAAATTTGCCGCTGGTATGCGCCGAGGATGCTTTGCAGCACATGGCGCTCAAGGCAGACGGGGATGCTCGCAAGGCTCTTACAGCGTTGGAAGTAGCTGCTCTTTCCACCCCTCCTGCGGAGGATGGTCGCATTTACCTCACCCTGGAAGTGGCGGAGGAATCCATCCAAAAAAAAGCGGTGCGTTACGACCGCGCAGGAGATGGACATTACGATACCATCTCTGCCTTCATCAAATCCATGCGCGGCAGCGACCCGGATGCCGCTCTTTACTGGCTGGCCTCCATGCTCAATGCCGGGGAGGATATCCGCTTCATTGCCCGCCGCCTCGTCATCTGCGCCAGCGAGGATGTGGGACTCGCCGATTCCAATGCTTTGCGCGTGGCTTTGGATGCTGCTCGCGCTGCAGAAATGGTAGGCATGCCGGAGGCCAGAATCCCCCTTGCACATGCTACGGTTTATATAGCCACCGCCCCTAAGAGCAATTCCGCTTATAAAGCTCTGGATGCCGCCTTGCACGATGTGAAAGAAGGCCGCACTCTCGCGGTGCCTGACCACTTAGCCACACCCACCCGAAAAAAACTGGCACGTCTGCGCGGTGTATCGGAGGAGGCTACCCAATACAAATATGCGCACGATTTTGGCGAGGAGCATTATGTTCCTCAAGCCTACCTCCCGGAGGGGCGGGTATATTACCATCCCACCCGGAATGGCATGGAGCTTCGCATCACCGAGCGCATGGAATACCTGCGCCGCCTCCGGAATGGTGAGCAGGCGTGATTTCTCGCTTGCCAAGGGGCCTCGCCTCGTGGTACAGTGGTGCTGCTTCCCCGCCTAAAAGCTATTCTTCCTATGCAGAATATATTGGAAATTGATAAGCTGCAGATGCACTTTCCCGTGCGTCATGGGGTGTTTTCCCGCAGTTCCGGTATTCTGAAGGCGGTGGATGGGGTGAGCCTGAGCATAGCCCCGGGAGAAACACTTGGTCTCGTGGGGGAGAGCGGCTGCGGTAAAAGCACACTTGGCCGCTGCATTGTACGCCTGCTGGAGCCCACCTCCGGCACAATTCGCTTTATGGGCAAGGATATTACACACCGCGCCCAGTGGCTCCTGCGCCGGCTCCGGCGCCGTGTGCAGATGGTGTTCCAGGACCCGGCGGATTCGCTCAATCCCCGTATGGATGTACGTCATATCATCTCCGAACCGCTGGATATCCACCACACCGGCTCCCGATTGAGCCGCCGCCAGCGGGTAAATGCGCTGATGGACCTTGTGGGGCTTCCGGCCAGCGCCGCAGAGAAATTCCCGCACGAGTTCTCCGGCGGCCAGCGCCAGCGTATCGGCATTGCCCGCGCATTGGCCACCGGGCCGAAACTCCTCGTGCTGGATGAGCCGGTAAGCGCGCTCGATGTCTCCGTGCAATCCCAAGTACTCAATCTCTTGCTGGATCTCCAGCGGGAACTGGGGCTGGCTTACCTCTTTATCTCGCACGATTTATCCGTAGTGCGCCACATGTCCGACCGCGTGGCTGTTATGTACCTCGGCAAAATTGTGGAAATGGCAGGAGCCAACAGCCTTTATTCCCGCCCGGTGCATGCATACACGCGTGCCCTCATGTCCGCTATCCCCGTGCCGGATCCCACCCGGCGCAAACATGTGCCCATTCTCCCCGGGGATGTACCCTCTCCCATAGACCCGCCCCCCGGCAGTGCCTTCGGCCGCCGCATTAACCACCCTTACTTAGAGAGTACCTATGGCATGGACCTTTCCCCGCGAGAGATTGCCCCGGGACACTGGGTGGCCCCGGATCCTTGCGCCGTGCCCCTCGCGGATTTGCAGCGCATGGGTGTTGATATTTACCAATAATGCCGGGGCAGGGTTCCGCGTTCTAATGGCAAAGGGCGGCAGACCAGGAATGCGGACGATGAAAATCCGGCTCACCGCTCAAATCCTCCGCAGAGGTGAGGAATACATAATCCGGACTATTCAGAATACAGGTGGCTGCCAAGCGGCACCGCTCCGGAGTGATGCCCAGCGCGGATAAATACTCCAGCGGAATCCGCGCACTACATGCCCAGCCCTCAGCACTCAAACTGCCTGTTGTTTGCACGCCCTGCGGCACACCGTACTCCGGGGCGGCCACTCGCGGAGCGCTGAAAACACAGGCCCACCATGCCCCGGCCGGGGAAAGATTGAACTCCATGTAAAGTTTGCCCTCCGCATCCGCAATAAAAAACTCCGCAGTATCATACTTCCACAGCTCCTCCTTAAACTCGCCCGGCTTCCCCTCCGGGTGCGGCTGTGCCTGCGCCGCCTGCGCCGCCCGAAAGACGAGATACGCCCCCTCAATACTAAAACTATACTCCACCGCCGGTACAATTTCCTTACCATACCACTCATGGCTCAACGTTTGCGGGGCTCTTGCCGCATCCCCTCGGCTAATGATACTTTGCATACTCCGCATTTTACCATATTTCCCGCCGGATGCAAGTACCCTTTATCGCGAGAAAAATATAATGAAAAACGCCGATATAAGGAAAAAACAGAACAAATCATGACAAAACGCCTAAAAAAGGCTTGCCAAAGCGTACGTTAAACGCTATCCTTTGCCCCGCGCGGGTTTATCCAAAACTCGGTCGTAGGTCCTCCTTTTCCTTCAGGAAGTAGAGCCCGCAAGGGGGGAAACCCGGCCAACCCCAATAAACTATGTCTGACGACTTCAATACAGAGCAGGGGACCATCCAGCTGGCCCATTTCGAGATTCCGAACACCCTCAAGCGCATCGCTGACCCCGAGGACCCCAACCACGTTACCTTCATCGCCGAGCCCATCGAAACCGGCTTCGGCCACACACTGGGTAACTCCCTCCGCCGCGTACTCCTCAGCTCCTTGGAAGGTGCTGCCATCACCAGCGTTCGCATCGCCGGTGCCCAGCACGAGTTCACCTCCCTCCCCGGTGTAGTGGAGGATGTGACGGAAATTATCCTTAACCTCAAGAAGGTCAAATTCATCCACCATGGCAAAGAACCCCGCACGCTTTCCCTCCGCGTAACGAAACAGGGCGTGGTAACTGCCGGTGATATTCAGGACGATCACATCTACTCCGTGGTGAATAAGGACCAAGTGATTTGCCACCTTGATCAAAGCACCATCTTCGATTGCGATTTCGAGGTGAACGTCGGCCGTGGTTTCCACACCGCCGATGATAACAACGATAAGGACCGCCCCATCGGCGTTATCCCCATCGATTCCATCTTCTCCCCCGTCACTCGCGTCAAATATGCCGTGGATAACGCCCGCGTGGGTCAGATGACGGAGTTCGATAAACTCGTGCTGGATATCTGGACGGATGGTCGCGTCACTCCCGGCGATGCCATGCTCCAAGCCGCCAGCATCATGCGCCACCATCTGGACGTATTCGTGGATAGCGACAGCCGCCGCGTAGAATTCGATAAAGCCTCCGGTGCCGAGCAGGATGCTAATACCGCCCAGCTCCGCAAGCTCCTCAACATGAGCGTGAACGAAATCGAACTCTCCGTGCGCGCCGCCAACTGCCTCAACAACGCCAACATCACCACCGTTGGCCAGCTGGCAATGAAAACAGAGAGCGAAATGCTTAAATACCGCAACTTCGGTAAAAAATCCCTTAACGAAATTAAGGATAAACTCGTACAGCACGGCCTCTCCCTTGGCATGCAGTTCGACCCGAAACTGCTCGCCTCTCCCACACCGGTTTCCCGCCTCCGCGATACGGCGGACGAGACCCGCGCCACGGACCTTCAGGCCCTCATCTCCCAGAACATCAGCGCCTTCGGCGATGATGACGATGAGTAAAGCCCCCGCACACATCACCAAAAACAACACATAACCCCAAACACATCACAAGACTATGAGACACGGCGTCAAGAAAGCCAAACTTCAGCGTAACGCTTCCCACCGTAAAGCCCTTCTGGCCAACCAGGCTTGCAGCCTGATTAGCCACGGACGCATCACCACCACCCTTGCCAAGGCCAAAGCCCTCCGCCCCTATGTGGAGAAACTCATCACCCTTGGTAAGAATGGTTCCCTGCATGCCCGCCGTCAGGCCCTCGCCACGCTGCCCCAGCCCAAGGTTGTGGCCAAGCTCTTCAGCGTTGTAGCAGAAGCCACTAAAGAGCGTCAGGGCGGTTACACCCGCATCGTGAAGCTCGGCCAGCGCATGACGGACAGCGCCCCCATGGCTCTCATCGAAATCATCGACCTGCCCCAGCTTACCGCTCCCGTGGCTCCCACCACCACCACGGCCACCGGTTCCACCTCCGCCACGGAAACTCCCGCCGCAGAGGCCTAAGCTCCCCGCAGGACACACAAAATCAATTTCAAAGCCGCTTCTGCCTTCCGCAGAAGCGGCTTTTTAGCCCCGGTGCAGAGAAGAATCCACCTTGCGTACCACTCCTCCGGCAATTAAGACTTGCCATGACGCAATAATTATGCTACTTTCCCCCCAGCATGAAGTATAAACTCTGTCTTGCCGCAGGGGCTGCCTTTCTTGTAGCCTCTTGCCACACAACCGAAACACCCACCACCACCACCCCGGTGGTGTCTCCCCACACACAGAAGCCGGCACAGTATGTAGCTCTGCCGGGTCAGGAGGTTTATGCCGTGGACACACAGGCTGTTGATGCCGCTTTTGAGCAGCATGCCGCAGCCTATGGAGCCCCCACCGCCGCCCCCTCCCCCACCACTTCCGCCGCAGGTTTTGCCGCCGGCATGCAACAGGCCGTATCCGGCACCATGAACCAGACCCTCGCACCTGCCACCCCCGTGGCATATATGCAGCAGCCCGGCTATACCGCCGCCACGCCCGTGCCCACGGCTCCGCAAACGAATTACATTCACCAAACCGTGCAGCCCGCCATGCCCGCCACCGGGAACATGCATGCCGGTCCCATGAATTACTCCGTCAAGATTACTAACTGCACGAACGGGCGCATCTTTGTGGAGGCACAGGACGCTGCCGGCACCATCTACCCCTGCGGATTCATGGATAAAGGGCGCAGCCACTCCACCCCCATGGAGAACGCCGAACCCATTAAAGGCCCCATCACCGTCGTCGTACGCGACCCCGATAAAGACGGAGCCCCCGAAATCCGCCGCTACAAAGTTGACCCTCCTGCTGAATACAACGGTAAAACCGTAGGCATCAGCATCGTATCCGGCGGTATCTACTTTGCCAGCGTGAATGGAAACGTCTACTACGCTTACACCCCCCCGGAGGCACCGCCCACCACGAACCCCAAACCCGTGGAACCTGCCGCCACCCCGGATGCCGCAGCTAACGTAGCCACCACCCCGGCCGCTGCCCCTGCGCATGTGGCCCCGGCCACCGCCCCGGCAGCACCCGCCGCCGGGGCTGCTCCGGCACCGGCCACACCCGCCCAACCCTGAGGCCGGAACCGGCAAAATAGCACGGAAAACACATTTTCCACCCCTCAAGCAGCACTTTCCACCCCCGGAAAGTGCTGCTTTGCTTAGTCTAGCCCCTTGCATACCCAAGCGGAATGCGCTATACAACACTCATGTGCAAACCATTCCGCGATTACCTCGGCCTCCTTCGTGACTACACCCGAGAACTCATCACCTTCGGCGGCTTCGGCCTCATGTGCTTCGTCTATACAGACTTCCGCCAGCTGGCTCAGGACCAATCCACCACCGCAGCCAGAACCGTCGAAGTCCTCCGAGCTATGGACAACCGCCTCCTCATCCTGGAGCAGCACACCCTACTCCCCCAGCCCACCACCACCGCCACCCCCTCCTCCTTATGAAAAACACCATTCGGAACATCCAGCGCAAAGTGGGCACCACCCCCGATGGCATCATAGGCCCTCGCACCCTTACTGCAATTGCCGCTGCCCTTGGCATACCCACCACTCCCATGTGGCCCACCCAAAAAGAAGTACGCAGCGGAACATCCATCTTCGGCCCCGCCGGGCAGGAAGAAAACCTTGTTAGCCTCTGCCCGCCGTATCCACTCTACTACGAAAGTAAAACCGTACGCAGCATCCGCGTACACCGCCTTATCGCCCACCATGTGCAGCAAGCCCTGCAAGAAATCCTTTGCCATTACGGCCGGGAAAACATCCACCGCCTCGGACTCGACCTTTACGGCGGTAGTTACAACCTACGCCCCACCGCCAATGGCTCCGCACTCTCCATGCACGCATGGGGCATCGCCCTCGACTTCTCCCCCGCAGCCAATGCCTACCGCACCAAACGCCCCCGTGCCACACTCTCCTCCCCGGAATGTGAAACATGGTGGCAAATATGGGAATCTCATGGAGCCATTTCCCTTGGACGCCAGCGCGATTACGACTGGATGCACCTCCAATTTGCCCGCCTAACGTAATTTTTTTCATTTTTTACTTGCCAAACTCATCATCTGCGTGTATACTCGCCTCGTCCTCTTGAAGGACAGCAACACATCGGGGTATTAGCTCAGTTGGTAGAGCGTCTCAATGGCATTGAGAAGGTCAGCGGTTCGAATCCGCTATGCTCCACTTCACCAAGCGGGCGGTAGATTTTTAACGAATCTACCGCCTGTTTTCTTTTTCGCTATTGCTTAACACGTTACGCGCCCGCACGCAGATGCCCTTCCGGGGTGAAATAGGCTCGTTAAATGCAATCCGGGAGGCATAAACACACCGCAAGCCTCCGTAGGCCTCCGCTAAATGCGATAGTAGGCATCTACCCCGCACAAGCAAAACGAACCACAAGGTTAGCAATATCAAGCATTTACAATACCCAATAAGGAAACATTAACCCAAGGTGCAATCGAAACATAGAGAGAGAGCAAACAACGCAGTCGTGGCATCTCATAAAGCATTCATAATCCTATCTTTCAGCGTTCGTCCGACAAGAGCAAACTCTTACAGTAAGCATTGAATCACCACCACTAATTCGGGAAACAAAAACACCTTGCCAAGAGGAGGAGGCGTCCGTTGGGGGAGCCGTTGCTCCCGGGGCAGCCTTTCCTACCCGGCAAGGTGGCTTTTTGCGCCTTGTTGGCGGTGGTTACGTGGATGAATTGTTGCCGTCCCTGTCAGAATGGCGGTCGAGGAACTCGGCGTTGGCGCGGCGGACAAACTGACAGGTGGAGCATTTACGTTCTGCCTCATGGCGGAGCTTACGCTCCTCATTGTAGAGGTTCTCGTAACGCTCGGCGCGTTTCACTTCGCGCCAGAGGAAGATACCCATGATGGCACCTACGGATGCCCCGTTCTGAATACACTCCAGAATAGGGTTGAGCTCGGTGGCGGTGGCAATAGTAACCACGGCCAGAGCATTGGCGAGCACGATGCCGCCTGTTACAACGGAGTTGGTCATGATGGTGATTAGTTGTTGGTTGTTTCAAAACTGCTGCGATGCAGCTTCTTGGATTAAAAATAGGTGATTTTCAGATACACATGGTCAAGCGTACCTTCGTCATTGAGCTCTTTTACAGAATCGATGTAGTAATCCAAACAGCCTTTCGTAAGCGGAAAATCATCGCATCCTGTAACAAGTAACGCATAGTTGCCAAGAGAGTTGACCATGAAATTATCGCTTCCTGCAATAGATGTGGCAATATCCAGATACTGCAAGATTTGGGAGATGGAGGCGGCATCGTGTCGCGTCCCTCCATTACTGAAAGTATAAATCGTATAGGCTTGAATGAGTGCGTGTTGACATGTATCAGCAGCGGTGTTCCACTTTGTTCGTTCTTCGGCTGTCAGGTGGATGGTTGCATCATCAGCGTGAATCCCGGGAGTAAAGCGTTCGTGCTGCTCGGAGAGTTCCATATTAAGCTCCACAAGGTGATTGGAATTGGCTGTGGATGAGTAAATGCGGCAACCAATGCTTGCTGTATCGGTACAAGCAATAACACGCCCACCCATCATGTTGGTCTCTTGCCAATGCACGCTTGCGTCCGTCACCGGGCAAATTCGGATATCATCGCCGTTGAGCTCCAGATTATCGAACTCCCAACGGCTGCTGAGCCCCACAGATTGAGCTGCGGTGTTGGTAGATGTGCCAATCCACGTGAACTCTGTATCGCTAGGCTGCATACGCTGCCAGATGCTCAGATACACAGGAGTGGTGCAGATGGAGCCAGTCGTATTGGCTCGACAAGGCATGGTGATTGCAGACAGCAGTCCGGCTTTCAGGTGCGTGGAGTTAATCTGAGCCCAGAGAAAACTGGCGTTGTCATTGCCTGTACAGGTGGAATGTTCAATTGCTACGGAAATCGGTTCTGCCAGAATTTCAATCGCGGCATTAGCTACATCTTCCGCGCTGGGCGTTTCGCCGGGCACACCTTGCTCACCCTGTTCCCCCTTGGCTCCACGCTCGCCTTTCAGGGATGCGAGCCATGCCTCCTCGGTGCCGATAAAGCCGTTATCTACGGCTATCTCGTAAGCGGTGAGTCCGGAGACATCCACGGCCAGACCCCCGTCCTCAGTCTTGCCAACCGGGCGTACGTTCTTACCGGAAACGGTGTCGGCAGTACCCAGCATCACGAATCCGGCGGCATCAGCGGTAGCTTGCTTGCTGTTCACCCATGACTTGGTTGCCACTAAATCCGGAGCCGGATATTCCCCGGCGGTGGATTCCGGAGCTTCCGAGGCCAGTCGGATGATGTCGTTAATGATGGTCGTTTGGAGAGTATCGGAAAGGCGGGTTTCCCCGTCCTCCTGCCAAGCAAACTCGGTCATGGCGGCAATCGTGGCCGGAGGTGTAGCTGAGCCTTCGCCAACATCGAGGATATCATTGAGCTCTACGCTGGTGGTAACCAGCTTCAAATCGAAGCGCTTGCCGAGCTCTGTCTGTTCTCCGGAATCCGCTTCCGCAAGGATGAGCAAATCTCCCTCGTAGTTCCCCTTGGCCTTGATGCCCATGCGGAGTCCGGAGGCGGAATCGCTGCCCAGAATCGTGACACTCAGCGGAACAACGGCTCCGCGCTTCACTCGGAAAGAGCTAAGCGGGGAGCCCGTGGCCTTGCCCTGCAACTGAGCGGGGCTCTTGTCTGTGTTGATGAAAATGTCCATACCTGAAATAAGGTGTCAAAATAAGAGCCTGATAGGCACCTCGTGCTTCCGGTAATACTCAGCTTCGTATTGCCAATCGTGCTTGTGCCACTTGTAGGAGCCGTTGTTACCATCCGGCTTGAAGTTGACCAGCACCACCTCGGCATCCGGGTAGTCCTCCCGCAGTAAATGGTAGGCAATCCAGCCGGTGGTAGGAGATGCGTTGTTGGTGGCAGTCTTGTATCCGGCGAACCACTTGCGCTCCTTGGCCAGAGCCTTGTCGCTCAGGAGAA
>CAYSYD010000048.1:0-15272 GCA_964435145.1 uncultured Akkermansia sp. | reverse complement strand
CGGAGCCGGCGGTGCGTCCGTGCGCATCGTAATAGCGGGTGGTGCCGGTGGCATCTGTGCGGGCGGAGCCGGCGGTGCGTCCGTGTGCATCGTAATAGCGGGTGGTGCCGGTGGCATCCGTGCGGGCAGAGGCGGCGGTGCGCCCGTGCGCATCGTAATAGCGGGTGGTGCCGGTGGTATCCGTGCGGGCGGAGCCGGCGGAGCGCCCGTGTGCGTCGTAATAGGAGTGGCTTTGTGCTGCAAGCGGAAGCATGCCTGCCCAGAGGGTGCAGAGAAGGAGGGGAAGTTGTTTCATGGCTCTGATGACAAGGCGCACCGTGGGTGTGTTTTGGTGTGGTGGCGGCTTATTTTCTGAGCATGGCGGCGGCGGCTTCTGCACAGCGGCGCCCATCCAGTGCGGCGGAGACGATGCCGCCGGCATAGCCTGCGCCTTCTCCGCAGGGGAAGAGTCCGGCCAGTTGGAGATGCTGCAGGGAATCCGCCTCGCGGGGGATGCGCACGGGGGAGCTGGTGCGGGTTTCGCAGCCGATGAGGAGGGCTTCCTCCCCGGCAAAGCCCCGGAGTTTACGGTGGAAGAATTGCAGTCCTTCGCGCATGCGGGTACTCACGCTTTCCGGGAGTAGGGTGTTCAAATCCCAGGGGGTGATGCCGGGGTGGTAGCTGGTGCGGGGCAGGGTGGCGGAGAGGCGGCCTGCCAGGAAGTCAACTACGCGCTGTGCAGGTGCTTTTTGCATGCCGCCACCGGCGCGGGAGGTGGCCACTTCCAGTGCTTTTTGGTACGCGATGCCGGAAAGTACGCCATGTTTTGCAAGGTAGGCATTCGTATCTTCCGGTTCTACTGTGACGACGAAGCCGGAGTTGGCAAAGGGGGAGTTGCGGCGGGAAAGGGACATGCCGTTTACCACTACTTCATCGTTTTCCGTGGCGGCGGGCACGATGTGGCCACCGGGGCACATGCAGAAGGAATGCACGCCGCGTTCCCGAATTTTGGTGGCTAGTGTATAGCGGGCGGCGGGCAGGCCTTCCGGGCGGGTTTGGCCGGGGCGCAGGTGGTATTGGGCGGTATCGATAAGGCTTTGCGGGTGTTCGATGCGTACGCCTACGGCAAAGGGTTTGCGCTCCAGCAGTACTCCTTCTTCGTGCAGCATGCGGTATACATCGCGGGCGCTGTGCCCGGTGGCGAGGATGACGGCATCTCCGCTGAATTCCTGCCCATCGGCTGTGCGTACGCCCAGCAGGCGCTTTCCGTCCGCGCTGCGGAGGAGTCCGTTCACGCGGGTGCGGAAGTGTACTTCACCGCCTGCGGCCAGTATGCTGCCGCGCATGGCTTTGATGATGTTGGGCAGTTTGTTGGAGCCAATGTGGGGGTGGGCGTCCGTCAGGATTTCCGGGGCGGCGCCATGTGCCACAAATGTTTCGTATACTTCCATTACCGGGCCGCGTTTGGTGGCGCGGGTAAAGAGTTTACCATCGGAGAAGGTGCCGGCGCCGCCTTCGCCAAAGCAGTAGTTGGAATCTTCCACCACATAGCCTTTGCAGTTAATGGGTTGCAAATCGAAGCGGCGGGCGGATACATCTTTGCCGCGTTCCAGCACAATGGGGCGCAGCCCCAGTTCCAGGCAGCGTAGTGCTGCAAATAATCCGCCGGGTCCGCTGCCTACGATGATGATGCGGGGCGCTCCGGGGGGGGCTGCGGGGTATTCTCTCTGCGGCAGGGGGGCTTCCGGCAGTGCTTCGTCCACTCCCACCAGCAGGCGCAGCTGTTTGCATATGGGGCGGCGGCGGGCATCGATGCTTTCTTTGAGCAGGCGCATGCCGCAGATTCGGTATGGGGAAATGCCCAGTTTTTGTGCGGCAGCCTTGCGGCGGGCGTCCTCTCGCAGGGCTTTTTGCAGCGGCAGGTGGATGTCCAGCTCGGTAATCATGGCTGTGGGGAGAGGCGTTGCTGCATGCAGAGGGCGGGGGAATCCTCTCCGCTGGTGCCCACTTCCACGGCGGGCACGCCGGCTACGGTGGTATGCGGGCGCACATCGTCCAGCACTACGGAGGAGGCGGCTACCTTGGCGCATTCGCCTATTTCCACGCGCCCCAGTACTTTGGCACCGGCGCCGATGAGGACTCCGCTGCGGACGATGGGATGGCGGGCGCCGCCTTTTTCTTTACCGGTACCGCCGAGGGTGACCTCGTGCAGCATGGAGACATTGTTTTCGATGATGGCGGTTTCGCCCACGACGAAGCTGGTGCCGTGGTCGAGCATGATGCCGCAGCCGATTTGGGCGGCGGGGTGAATATCCACTCCGAAGACTTCGCTGCCCACGCTCTGGAAGAGCAGGGCCATTATGTAGCGCTTCTGCTGCCAGAGGATGTGTGCCAGGCGGTATGTGGCCAGGGCATGGAAGCCTTTGAAGAACATGAGCGGTTCCAGTGCGCTGTGGCAAGCGGCATCGCGCTCCAGCACGGCGCGCAAATCCGCCGCCATGCAATCCACCACTAAGGGGTTGCTGCGCAGTAGGGAGCGGATGAGCGGCTCCAAATCATCCCGCCCCATATCCCGGCGGGAGAGTTTGCGAGCCAGCCGCACGCAGATGGCTGTGCCCAGTTTGTTGCGGCTCAGAATCACATCGTCCAGCAAGCCGGTGAGCTTGGGCTCCTGCGCCACTGCCTGCTCTGCGGCGGCATAAATCTCCGGCCAGATTTGAGTGGCCAAATCCGGCGTCTCGGGAAGCATTTTCTCCGGGCGTATCATGGGAAAAAAAAGGGGGGGAGGGGAGGAGTGCTTAGCAGCAGCAATCCTGCAACATTTCGTCCAGACGGTAAGTCATCTCCGTAAGGGCTTCGCGGGCAGTGGATTCCGGCAGCATCCAGAGGACTTCCCGCGCTTCGCTATTGCGGGCAAGCCCCTCATCCACGGAGAGGCGGATGGCCTCTGCAAAGGCTTCTGTATTCCGCAGGCGGGCATAATCGATTTCCTGCCGTTTTTCCACACAGTTGCGCACGTATTCCGCCACGTCCTCGCTGGAGGATTCCATGAGGAAGAACACCGGGAGGGTGAGTTTTCCCTTTTCGTTATCCGTGCCGAGGGTTTTACCGGCGGCGGCATCCGTGCCGGTTAAATCGAGGCAATCATCGTAAATTTGGTAAGAGATACCCAGCAGGGTACCCATGCGGTTCAAATGTTCCACCATTTCGTCCTCCAGGCCTTGGAGGTAGGCGGCACCGCTCATGGCCATGGCAAAGAGTGTGGCGGTTTTTTTGCGGATAAGTTCGTAGTAATCTGCGCGGCTCATCTCCATATCCCACAGGCGGGTGGATTGTTCTACCTCGCCTTCGCAGAGGTCGCGCACGGCCAGAGCCATGCGGCGGATAAAGCGCGCCTCGCCAATGTCCGCGCCCATTACCATGGCCTGTGCCAGCATGGAATCTCCCAGCAGTACGGCAAGTTCATTGCCCCACAAGGCATTGGGGGTGGGCTGCTCCCGGCGCGTATCGGCCTTGTCCAGCACATCGTCGTGAATAAGGGAGGCCATGTGCAGCATTTCCAGCATGGCGGCAAAGGTGGTATGCTCCGGCTTAATGCCGCCTGTGGCAGCAGCGGTAAGCAGCACCAGCCCCGGGCGGAGCATCTTTCCGTGCCCGCGGCACACTTGGCGCATATAATCCCGCATATAGGGGGAGAAATGTTCCGTTTGCGCGGCAATAGTATCCCGCACCTTTTGCAATTCGTCCTGCACGAGTTGCTTGTAGGCTTTTTTCTGGCGTAATTTGCTGAAGAACGGGAAACTCATAGGAAAACAAACATTTCTGCGGCACGAACCGCGCGGGGAGTGTAGCAGAAAATAATCACCATTGCAACCCTTTAGCGTTGCAATGGTGAAAAAGGTAAGACCGCGTTGTTTATTTGCCTTGCGGTTTTTGCTTGAGGGGAACCGCATGGAAAGGCGCGGGGGCGGCTGCGCCATAAGCGGGGGACATGGAGGCAATCTGTTCGTTGCTGATGTCGAAGCTAAAGCTGCCGCCTTTGGCGGTATCCGTGGCATCCAGAATGTGGTCGAACACACAAACAGGTTTATTGCCGGGGGTTTCCGGCATGACGAAGAGCCCGATGGCCATGCCGGGGTGGCTCTTAGCCGCATCGGTGTTAATGGTGTAGGTAATGGTGTTTTTACCGCGGCGGAGCCCGCCGGAGATGACATCCGCCCGGCGCTCGTCGGAGAATTCGTGCAGGGAGATGCCATTGATACGCATATGGATGTTGCGGCCGGGAGCATCCGCAAACACCTTGCCGATTAACTGCGGCGTGGGGCACATGGGGGGCACCTTGGGCAGCGTGGTGTACGGGGCGAAGCCATCCTGCTCCTTGAGGATAGATATATCTTTGGCCTCCAAGCGTTTGCGCACCTCCGGGAGGCGGGAGAGGTTAAAAAAGCGGCTTTGGTCGAAGTGCCATTTGCCGTTTTCAAACACAAATTCCAGCACATAGGCATTATCCTCCGCCTTGCCTTCCCCCAGCTGCAAGCGCCCCACATAGGTAACGGCTAAGCTGTGGTTATTACAGCCGGTAAGAGCCCCCACAAAGCGGAAGTTTTCCAGCTTAGGCGGCTCCGGCTGGTTATGGAAAAAATCGCGCGGGAAAACCCCTTTTTGGGAAACCACCATATTCCGCACTTTCATTTGGCGGGATTGGCTGGTGGCGCTGCGCCAAGCGCTCTCGTTGGCACGAATCATGCCCAAGCGCCAAGTATTGTACACACGCTCCGCCGTATCGCGAGCTGTTTGCTGGTGCGGCACGCCGAATTCGGGCGCGGTCGGGGCTTGTTGGGCGTAGCCATTCAGCAGGCAGGCAGCTGCCAGAGTTATTACCGGAAAAAATGCTTTCATTTCTGTGTAGAACCTACATCAGACTTGCTTTCAACGCAAGAAAATAGCATACTGTGCGCCGCATTATGACGCCTTTTTCCCACATTGCCCGCGCCACGGATGAACGCCGCTACCGCAGCTTGCTGGATAAGGCTCCCTCATTTGTATGGAAGCGCTTTGGGGATGGCGTATCCCTGCGGGCACGCATGTTTGCCCCGGAGGGGCACACGGCGGATTGTTTTGCCCCGGCCGTCATCTTTTTTTGCGGGGGCATGTGGGCATTGGAGTACAGTGCGGAGTTTGTGGCATGGGCCATGCACTTGGCGCACCGGGGTATTGTGTGCCTGCTGCCGGAGTACCGCACCCATGCCCGTTACGAGGTGCGCGCGGAGGAGATTATACAGGATGGGCTGGATGCCTGGAAGTGGCTGTACGAGAATGCAGCCGGTTTAGGGGTGGACCAATCGCGCATCAGCGTGGCCGGGGCGGATGCCGGTGGGCTTATGGCACTGAATTGCGCCATGCAACCCATGCTTTTTGAGAAGCGCTGGTGGCATTTCGGCAAGGAGGATGTGCTGCCGGTGCAGCCGGCGGCTGTGGCTATCTTTCGCGGCGTGGTGGATACGGAAGCGCCGGAGTCCCGTGCCCTCCAAGTGGGGAACGAGGTGGCGGAGCCGGACAGCGTGAATCCCTGTGCCCTGTTGCGGCGCAAGCTGCCACCGCTTTTCTGCGCCCATGGCATGCTGGACCCCCTGCTGGATTTCGAGATGCGGGAGTGGTTTTGCGATGAGTGGGAAAGTCTGGGAAACAAGGTGGAGCTGGTACTTTGCCCCACGGCGGACCATACATTAGTACAGTTCGATGTGAACCCCGGCGTTTTTGAGCAAATGCTGCTGGGCTGGGATGCCTTTATGGTGCAGCACGGCATATGGCCGCCCCCGGAGGAAGAGCCGGATGCCCTCATGAAATAAGCCTGCCGCAGCCCGCTTTTCAGAAGGGCAGAAGCGCCAAATCCGCCAGCCACTCGGCTGCGCTCCGGTAGCGCGCCTCCGGCGCGGGTACAATAGCCCGCTCAATCGTTTGCAGGAACTCCCGGCAGTACTCCCCGGCCAGTGCCGGATGCAGACTCAGCGGATCCGCCGTATCGTACAGTTCCCGCTGGCGGCAGGAGGGCAGGCACTCCCCTGTTAGAATGTAATACAAAGTAGCCCCCAGCGCATACAAATCCGTCCACGGTCCCATATTACCGGCGGTACTGCCTTGCTCGGAGGGGCTGAATCCCGGGGATTCCACCACCGTATTACCCAAATCCCCGTATTCCTCCCGGGCAGCGCCGAAATCGATTAGCACCGGGAGTCCCGTGCGGGTAATCAGGATATTATCCGGCTTAATATCCCGGTGCAGCAGTTTGCGGGCGTGCAAGTAATCCAGCGCATCCAGCAGGCGTACCAGCATGCCGAAGAGCGATGCCTGCGGCAAGCGCTGCCCCGCCTGTGCATAGTTCTCCGCCAGCTTGCCCAGAGACACGCCGTTAATGTACTCCAGCACGTAATACGAGGTTCCGTAGGCCTCGAAATAGGAGTACACCTTGGCAATGCTGGGGTGGTCCACCGTTCCCAGCAGGCGCACCTCCCGCAAAAAATTATTCATGGCCCACTCGAAGCTCTCCGCATCCTGCTCCGGGTGGTGCAGGCACACTTGGTGCGTTCCCTCCCGGCGGTAGCAAATACCGGAGGGGAAATTCTCCTTAATCACCACCTTGCGGCTAAGTTGCGGCTCCTCCGCCAGATACGTTACGCCGAATCCTCCTTGCCCAATGCAGCGCAGCAGGCGGTAGCCGCGCAGTTGGGTACCCGGGGGCAGCTCTCGCGGGGCAATATCGCAGGGTAGGGCAGCCGGCTCTGCGGCGGCGGGGTTGCTCTCCGCACTGCCATCCGCAGCGGCGGGGGAAGCCTCCCGGGCGGCAGCCAGAATCTGCTCCATAAAATCCCCTGCCGGACGGCTCAGAAAGGGGTTTTCTCCTGCGGCGGGTTGAATAGGGCGGGAATCTTCCATGGCAGGTGGGGGGGGCTCAGGCTTGGGGCAGGGCGGCCAGTGCGGCGGAAATTTCGTGCAGAATCTCCTCCTCCGGCACAAGACGTCCCTTGCCGCTCACCCCGCAGGCCAGGGGTCCCTCCTCCGCCGGGCCGATAATGCGGTGCCCGGGGCGTGCGGCCAGCGCGGCGGCATTTTGCTGCGTGGCCGGGTGCTGCCACATGTGGGTATTCATGGCAGGGAAGATTAGTACGGGAGCCGTGCAGGCCAGATACAAACTTGTGAGGGTGTTCGGCGTGAGTCCGTGTGCCATGCAGGCCATCGTATTAGCCGTGGCGGGCAGAATGCAGAGCAAATCCGCTTTTTGAGCCAAATCGATATGCACAGGCACCCAATTACCGGCGGCATTTTCCTCCTCGAAACGGCACACCACCGGGTTGCGGGAGAGCGTGTGCAGCGTGAGCGGGGTAATAAAGTGCAGCGCTGCCGGGGTGCAAACGCAATGCACCTCGTGCCCCTGCCGCACCAGCGCAGAGGCCACCCCCGCCGCCTTATAAGCGGCAATGGAACCGCAGATACCCAGCACAATCGTCGCCATGGCGCATAGCTGCCTCAGGCAGCGGGGTCAATCTCCACAATCATGTTAATTTCCACGGCCACGCCCAGCGGCAAACTGGCCACACCCACGGCGGAGCGCGTGTGGGCAGCCTCCGGACCGAAAAGCTCCGCCAGCAAATCGGAAGCCCCATTCAGCACCTTGGCTTGGTCCGTAAAATCCGGTGTGCAGTTCACAAAACCATTCACGGCTACAATGCGGCGAAGGGGTGCAAAACTGCCCAGCTCTGCCTTAATGACGGCAAGGCGGTTCAGAATGGCGGCAGCGGCAGCGGCCTGTCCTTGTTCAATGCTCACCTCCGCGCCCAGTTTGCCGTAAATAGCCACATCCCCGTTAATGGAAATACCGCCGGAAAGGTGCAGGTAATTCCCCGTGCGGAGGCATTGCACATAAGAGCCCACCGGCGCCGGCGCCGGGTGCAGACAAAGGCCTTTAGCGGCCAGTACAGATTCATTCAGTTTCATAAGATTTTTATTGGAGTATGCTGTGAGTAAAGAAACTTATTTATCCATAAGTGCGGAGGGCAGGAATTCCCCCGTGAGCAGCCAGTAGCGCAGGCTCATACCGGCCAGAAGTGCTGCTGCCAGAATGGCAATTACATAGATGCGGTTGAAAATCGAGACGATGGGATTCTCCCCTTTAAAGTGTTTTTGGATTTCAATCTCATCGGCCATGGCGGAGCGGCGCAGCGTGCCTTGGGCTGCCTTCTTTTTCTTCTTCTTCACGGGGGCGGGGGCAGGCTCCGCCGGGGGCGCTTCCTCCGGAGCCGGGGCGGGAATTTCCTCCGGCGTAGCCGTGCCTAAATCCACAGCTGTTTCTCCCATGTATGCCTCCTCCGCCGCCACATAATCGGCCTCTGCGGGGGTGGCTTCTGCCGGGGCTGGTGCCTCGGCATATTGCAGCACATAATTGCCGAGGCTGTAAGCAGCCTCCGGCACAAGAAGCACCGTTTCCACGGCCTCGCCATTGGCATAGGTGCCGGCACCGCTGCCGGCATCCGCAAGCACATAGCCCTCCTCCGTGAGGCTGATGCTGCAATGCAGGGGAGCCACGCCCTCACTTTCGGCAAGGGGAATGGAGCAATCCTCCGCACTGCCGAGCGTCAGGATGCTGCCATCCTGCGGGAGTTCATATTCGTAGCCGGAGCCTTGGGAATCGGTGAGGTAGATGCTTGCCATAGTGTATGGGGGGATGAGTTTAGTATGCCAGAAGCGCAAGCCCTTGCCAATCTTAAAATGCAGCCATGCGGCTTATTTTGAGGGGCGCGGGCGGTGGGGTTGCAGCACGCGGAGGTTAGCATGCTCCCGGGAGCGGGTGCGGCGGCGGGCAGCGCGCTGCATAGCGGCTTGCATGGCAAAGGGTTTCTTTTTATTGGAGGAGGGGCCGTAAGAACCGTCCGGGTTCATCTCGGCGGCTTGGGTATTATCCCGGAAGCAGGCATCCAGAATATCCGTTACACGCGCTGCAAGCTCCGGCTCCTCAATGGGTACCAGCAGCTCCACGCGCCGCTCCAGATTCCGGCGCATCCAATCCGCACTGGCCATATATACCAGCGGGTTCCCCCCATTGTGGAAGCTGAACAGGCGCGCATGCTCCAAATAGCGATCCACAATGCTTACAATGCGCGTACAGGCCCGCGCCTTCGCGGAGGTGGGCGCCCAGCAGCATATGCCGCGTATATTGAGCCGAATACGTACACCGGCCTCCGCCGCGGCCTCCAAAGCATCCATCATCTCCACATCATTCAGGGAATTCATCTTGGCGCGAATCTCGGCTCGGTGCCCCTCGGCGGCGCGGCGCGTCTCGGCAGCGATGAGGTCCAGCAGGCGTGCCTTCATCATGGCCGGGGAAGGGTAAATACGCCGGAACTGCATGAGCCGGGTTTGCCCGGTAACGGAGTTGAAAAACTGGGAAGCATCCGCCCCCAGATGCTCATCGCAGGTGAGCAGGGAAACATCACTGTAAATACGGGCGGTATTCTCGTTGTAATTCCCTGTGCCTATGTGGCAGTAGCGGCGCAGCATGCCGTATTCCCGGCGCACGATGAGGAGGATTTTAGCATGGGTTTTATAACCTTTCACCCCGTAAACCACCTGCACGCCGGAACGCTGCAAACGCTCCGCCTGGGCCAGATTCAGGCGCTCATCGAAACGGGCTTTAAGCTCCACCAGCACCGTGACCTGCTTGCCGGATTCTGCGGCGCGGCAGAGGGCGGCAATAAAGCGGGAATCCGGTGCGGTGCGGTACAGCACCTGTTTAATGGCAATCACATCCGGGTCCTCGGCGGCTTCCTCGGCCAGTTTCACCACCGGCTCATAGCTCTCGAAGGGGTTGTGAATCAGAATATCCCCTTGGGCGATGTTCTCGAACATGGAGAGGGAAGGATCCACTGCCGCAGGCCAATTCGGCGTCCATGCCTCAATCTTGAGGTGGTCATTCCCCGGCTCGAAAGCCATGCGGCCGAAATCCACCAAACGCAGGAAACCCGGCACCCGGTAAGTGGCGTGAGCCCCGGCACCCACGGCGGCGGCAATGCGTTTTGCCAGTGCCTTGGGAGCCGCAGCCGGCAGCTCCAGGCGCACGCAGTCCGAAAACTGCCGCGCCACCAGCACACTTTCCATCTCGCGGGCAAAATCTCCCCCCTCCTCCTCCGCCACGGCAATATCCCCATTGCGGGTAACACGGAAGGGCGTGGTGCAAAGTACCTGCTCCCCGGGAAAGAGCAGGTGGATAAAGCTTGCCACCAAATCCTCCAGCATTACATAATCTCCCTTATCCAGCACGGAGGAATGGATGCGGCGGGGCATACCCTCCGGCAGGGTAACGGATACGAAACGGCTCCCGGCGGCATCCTCCGCCTGCAGCTCCACACCCAGAATCAAATTCAGATTAGGCAGCACCGGTGCCGGCGCCGTCTCCATGGCCAGCGGTGTGAGCAGCGGCGCCACTTGGGTAAGAAAGTACTCCTCCAGAGCGGTATGCTGCGTTTCCGCCAACTCCTCCATGGCCAGCGGGCTAATACCGCTCTCCTGCATAAGGGGCATAAGCTCCTCCTGCAGCAGGGCATATTGCTCCGCCACCATGGCATCCGCCCTTTGGCGAATGCGCTCTAACTGCTCCCCCGGGGAAAGCCCCGTAATATCCGGCTTAAACTTACCCGTTTGCCACAGCAGCACGAGCCCCCCCACCCGCACTTGGAAAAACTCATCCAAGTTACTCGCGCTGATGGAAAGGAACTTGATGCGCTCCAGCAGGGGCAAATCCTGCCGGTGCGCCTGGTTCAGAACGCGCTGGTTAAACTCCAGCCAAGAAATCTCGCGGTTAATGTACATGCTGCCCTCTCAGCTCGCCATAATAGCAAAGCAGGGGGCACTCGTCAATTTCAAAAATCCTGCTCTTCTGCAGGGCGGAGGATGAGCTTGCCGTAGGTCTCCTCCTTGCGGCCGGGCATATAACTGTGTGCCAAGCGCCGGGGGGAAAGACGCGGACGGCGGAAATAACGGCGGAACACCTCCCCCGTTTCCGCATGGCAAAGCACATAGCGTACCGGGCGCTCGGGGAGGGCGGGCATGGGCACAGCCCCCTGCGGCACCCGTGCGCGCTCCCCGGGAATCCCCAGAAGGGTGCAATAATGCCGCCAGATGAATCCATGCCCGGCATAGCTGTGGAACTCCCAAGCCAGCGCATGTGCCAGCTCGTGCAGCAGCGTGCGCCATACCTGCTCCGGGGCGGCCTCCATGCAGCATTCCAGCATGTGGCGGGAAAGAGTAATGCGGCATTCCCTCAAATGGCAGCAGCCCAAGCGCTGCCGGGCGCGGTCCCAGCCAAAGCCCCATTCCTCCATATGTAGCGTATTCAGGCACTCTCGCGCATAGCCCTCCACACTCTCCCTGCACACAGCAGCAGGGCGGGGCGGCAGAGGTATTTGGACAGGCAAATCTTCCATCGCGAAAAAAAGAGGGGGAGCTAAAGCCCCCCCCCTGTGGTTAAAACGGAACATTAACGGGAAGAAGCATCCATCTTCTCGCGCACCTTGGCGGCAATCTCCTCGTACAGCTCCGGGTTATTGCGGAGGGCATCCTTAGCGCCGTCGCGCCCTTGGGCAAGCTGCCCCCCATTGTAGCTGAACCAGGAACCGCGCTTCTGTACGATGTCGAATTCCATAGCGAGGTCGATCAAACTCCCCACGGAGGAGATGCCCTCGTTGTACATAATATCGAACTCGCATTCCTTGAAGGGCGGAGCCACCTTATTCTTCACCACCTTCAGCTTGGTGCGGTTGCCGGATACGGAACCATCCGTGCCCTTAATCTGGCCAATGCGGCGAATATCGCAACGCACGGAGGCATAGAACTTGAGCGCGCGGCCGCCGGGGGTCGTCTCCGGGTTGCCGAACATCACGCCAATCTTCTCTCGAATCTGGTTCGTGAAGATGCAGATAGTGCGTGCCTTGGAGATGAGCGCCGTGAGCTTGCGCAGCGCTGCACTCATCAAACGTGCTTGGGCACCCACCGTGCTATCGCCAATCTCGCCCTCCAGCTCCTGCCGGGTTACCAGCGCCGCCACGGAATCCACCACAATCACATCAATCGCGTTGGAGCGCACCAGAGCCTCGCAAATTTGCAGTGCCTCCTCGCCGCTGTTCGGCTGGGATACCAGCAAATCATCCAAATTCACACCCAGTTTGGCGGCATAGGAGGGATCCAGCGCATGCTCCACATCGATAAAGGCTGCCAGCCCGCCTGCCTTTTGGGCTTGCGCGATGACGGTGAGCGTAAGCGTGGTCTTACCGGAGGATTCCGGCCCGAAAATCTCCACAATGCGCCCGCGCGGAAAACCGCCCACACCCAAAGCGCGGTCTATCAGCAGGTTTCCCGTGGGTACCACTTCCACCTCCATGGTCTTGCGATCCCCCAAACGCATAATGGCATTCTCTCCAAAGTCTTTCTGAATTTGCAGCATAGCGGCATCCAGCGCGCGCTGGCGTTGCGCCATGGCCTTGTCTACGTCGGGAAGAAGCTCTTTACTCATATGCCTGCGAGTGTACCTGTTTCCCGGAGGGCTTGCAAGCCCAAACTCTGACTTTGCACCCATATGTGGTATAAAAGAACGCGCCCCACTGCCAAATGCAGGGGGCGCGGAAAAAGACGGTATGAAACCGCTTGCCGGGATTAGCGGCGGCGGCGGGCAGCCAGACCGGCCAGAGCCAGCAGGCTCAGCGTGGCGGTGGCGGGCTCCGGAACAACGGGCGTGCTAAGCGTCACCGTTGTTACGGGCATGTAGTTACCCTCCCAGCTGTTGATGCCGTTGCCCTTGTAGGTACCCCAGCCACCGGGAATCTGGGTGCTGAAGCTGTTGGTCACGGCAGTACCCCAGGCCATGGCAGCAGCCTGATAGCCCTCGAAAGTGCTGAGCGTGGAGTCATCCGTACCGGCGGCCACATACAGGAACTGGTAGCGGTCGGAGGAGTTCACCTGAATGCCGTCGAACGTCAGCGTGAAGGTGGTGTTGGTAGCAAACGTTACCGTGGAGGAGGTGCCCAGGAAAGTACCCACTGTGGAGTCTCCCTCGTAGGTGTACACGGCCACCTTCATATCGTCGAAGCTTTGATTCGTGCGGGATTGCAGGGTGATGCTGTCCAGATTCAGCACGGTATCGGCAGGAACGTCCGTGGTCAGGTAGGTGCTGTTGTCGAAAGCGATGGTGAAACCATAGTAGTTACCCTGGGCGGACTTAGCGGGGGTGCTGGCGGTGTAGGTATCAGCCATGGCGAAGCCGGCGGCAGCCAGAAGGAGTGCGATTGTCTTCTTCATAGTATAGATATTTTGTTTACTGATTGATAATGTGGGTGATCCCGTGTTGTCCCTGCTTCCTCGCGCGATGGAAGGGCAAGGAACCACAGGCTCGGGGGAAGTATATCGCTTTTGAAATGCGATGTACACAAATACACCTAAGTACCAATATATAAGGATAAATAAAACAGGACAGCAGCCCCTTTTTTGTCCTCTCTGTGAGTTTATAAGCTCCTTAACTTTAATTTTTTTGCAAAAAAGTCTGTACATCGCATTTCAAAAGCGATGGGCGGTTTTAATCTTTTCTGCGGCGGCGGAGGGATTTTTTCTTTTGCTCGCTTCCGGGCGGGGCTGAGTTTTTTTTAATCCCCGCGCCCTTGGAGGGGGGCCGGCAGGATTTGCCACCATTTTTCTGCCATGTTGACGTGCCGGGAGTATAGCAGCTGGGCGGAGCGATGGTCCATGTTGAGCAGTCGGCGGCCAGCGTTCCAAGCGGTGGGATTGTGGGGCTATGCGGTATCTAGGGCGGCTTGCACCATTTCGGGGGTAAAGTGAAAAAGCGGTACCTCTGCGAACCCGGGAGCTGCTGAGATGAAAGACAAGGCTCCGCTCGTTTTTCCGGGCGGGGCGGGCTTATTTTTTTTGCATTATTACGTAAGGTTTTATACGCCGATACGCAATATCCTGTGTTTTATTACCGGCTATGCAAGGCGGAAAATGCCATGTAATTTCAAAAGCGATGAGCGGTTTTAATCTTTTCTGCGGCGGCGGAGGTTTTTTTTCTTTTGCTCGCGGGGTTTGAGGTCATCTGCCGTGGGGCGGCGCACCACGAATTCGCCATCCTTGGCTTGGTTAGCGCGGTCGCGAGCCATCTGTTCAAAGTATTCGGGGTCCATCATCCAGCGGTAGCGGGAGTAGGCTTCTGCCTCCTCGGCGCGTGCGCGGCGGAGCTGTTCTTGGGCTATTTCCTTTTCCTGCTCCAGCGCGTAAAGCTCCAGCAGCGGGGTGAGGAGGAACATGGAGGCCACAAAAGCCACCAGCACCATGAAGATGATACCGGAAACACCCAAAATGCCGCGCAGACCGCGGGTGCGTTTCTCGCGCACTTCCTCCAGCTCTTCCAGAGTGGGGCGGTGGCGTCTGCCGAAGAGGGAGCGGAGCATTAGCCTTGGGCGTTACGTTCTGCAAAGGGGACAAAGCGACCGCGGCGGGCAAGTACCAGCGTGTGCAGGCGCTGCTGTTTTCCTTTGGAGGAGGCCGGCACCGCTGTGGTACTTACCTCGAATCCGGCGCGGCGCAGGGTGGCTTCCAAGCGTTTATCCGCCTTAGCCAGAGAGATAATGAGCAGGCTGCCGCCTTTCAGGGCATTGAAGAAAGCCTGAGCATCCCCCAGCCCCAGCTCGCAGCGGCCGTGCGTGTGGCGCAGCAGGATGGCATGGAGGGAGCCGGTGCGCTTGCGGCAGAGTTCGGCGGCGGGTTGGTATTCCACCAGAATGCGGCGGTCGTTCCAAATCTCGCGGTTGGGGGAAAACTCGCGGTTCCATTGCACGATTTCCGGCACGGGTTCTGCCACGATAAAGCGGGCTTTCTCCTTGGGCAGGCACTCCATGGCCTTGGCCAGACCGAAGCCCAGCCCCGGCCCGGCAATCAGGATTTGGGGCTGCCCGGCGCGGGAGATGGGGGCGGTGGCCAGCTCGGCCATGGCCTCCTCGCTGCCGTAGGTGAAGGAGTTGGCGCAGGGCAGACCATCCAGCTGCAGGGAAAGCACACCATCGCGCTCCCAGAGTTCCCAGAGGCTCCCGTTCTCCATTTGCTTCTCACCCAGTTTCGTCAGCGGCTTCATGCCGGGGAGTGTAGCAGACTGTGCCGCCTTTTACAATACAAAAAAATGCCTTGCTCACAGCAGAAAAAATGAATTCGGGTCTGTTTCAGATTTGCTGATATCCAAGTGGCTTCCTGATGACAAAAAAAGT
>CAYSYD010000047.1:0-15314 GCA_964435145.1 uncultured Akkermansia sp. | reverse complement strand
ATAGTAACTTGCTTATCAGAGATAGGTAAATCTCTTATCTTAATCACTCTGCTTGTGTGCTTTACGAGAGGCGCCCCGCAGAGAGGACAGAAAAATTGATATCTTCCGTCAATTACCAGCTTGACAAAAATCCAATTTTGAGAGATAGTGAATCCAGCAGTAGTCCAGCCCTTACTTTTGAATATTTTATTTAGCATCAACCTCTTGTAACGCGTGTTACAAGCAAAAGCAAGCCTGAACTACTGTTTTTTGTTTAAAACTTCATTACTGGGACTCCTAACATTCATCAGCAAATCTGAAACAGACCCATTTTGTTATAGAGGATATGTTTTTTTCAAAAAAAGCCCTGTATCCTCAAATACAGGGCTTTGGAAAACTGTGCGACTTAGGGGAGAAGTCAAGGGTGTGTACTTTGCGCGGAAAAGACGGGAGCCGGGAGTTTCTCGCTCGCATCCGGGGCTCCGCCCACCATATCGCCCACATCCTTGAAGGTGACAAAGAGGAAAAAGGCCAGCAGCAGGAAGAAGAAGATATTTTGCACCCAATCAAGCAATTTGCCGCTCACCGGGCGGCGGCAGATAATTTCCGCCGTTCCCAGTACCACATGCCCGCCATCCACAATGGGCAGGGGGAGGATGTTCAGCACAGCCAAATTAACATTCAGCACCACGGCAAACCAGAGAATCAGCTTCCATCCGGCTTCTGTTTCCAGCATGCGGTACAGATAATTGCCTATGCCTACCGGTCCGGAAAGATGCTCCATGCCCACGCTGCTGCCCGGGGCTGCCACCTTAGCCAGTGTTTCGCCCATCCACCGGAAGCTTTGGTTTACCTGAGCCTGCGGACTGGGATGCTCCGTAGCAAGAGCGGCGCCCTCCTCCCCGCCCCACATATAGCCCAGAATGGGGCGGGCTCCGGGCAAGCCCTGCCAATTAGCAGGAATCTCCGGGGTAACAGTGGCCGTGCAGGTGCTGCCATTCGGGTTTTGCAGCTCCAATTGTACGGGTCCTTTTTCTGCGGCGGCAATAACGGCGGCCGGCGCATAAATCATTTCACCATTGGCGCGGAGTATGTGCTGCCCCTTCTGCAAACCGGCACGCTCCGCCGGGGAATTAGGCAGTATCTCCCCCACTACTGAGGGAAGCGCCGGGCTAATACCGATTTGGCGCATAGCCTTTCGCTGCCACCACTTGGTTTCCGGCAAGCGGTATGTACTGGTGAGGGTAAGCTGCTGCGTGCTGCCATCCGCCGCCGGACGATTCACGGAAAGGGTAATTACTTCGTGTTCACTCAGAGCCACCAGTTCGCGCACTCCTTCCATATTTCCCATCCACTTGGTAACCGGCTGCCCGTCTATAGCGGTAATGGTATCCCCCGGAAGCAGGCCTGCCTGTGCTGCCGGACTATTCGGCGGAATGTAACCAATGGTTGTACCGGGTATTTCCCCCACGGGCTTGCCCACAATCCACACCACTACAGCAAACACATAGGCCAACAGCAGGGAAAATAAGGGCCCCGCCGCTGCTATAATTACCTTGTCCAGCGGTTTGAGCGGTTTCAAATCGGCAGGTATATCGGCCTCCCCTTCGATGCTCTGCATATCCGCCAGTTGGGGCAGGGATACGAAACCACCGGCCGGAATCCAGCCGATACCCCATTTCACCCCGCCTATTTCTTTTTGCCACAGTGGCTTGCCAAACCATATTTGGAAACGGTCAATATAAGCACCACGCCATTTACCCGCCAGGAAATGCCCCAGCTCGTGTACAAAAATCATCACATTAAAGAAAAGGACCACCAGCAGAATGAGCCATGCGGTTTCGAGGTAGGAAAGCAGAGTATCCATAGCAAATCGGGAATGCCGCCCAGTGTAACGCATTCCGGCCTCCTCTGCAAGGATTCGCCCTGACATAAACACATTATGCTTGATTATTAGCTACATTCGGCTATACTCTCCACGCGCGCCACGAACCGGTGCGCACTAAATTCTGTTTACATCTGTTGAATATGAACAATCCCAGAGTTGCTATTGTGGGCGCCACCGGAGCGGTAGGCGTTGAGATTCTTTCCTGCTTGGAGACCCGCCAATTCCCGCTGGCCTCCCTCAAACTTCTGGCCTCCCACCGTTCTGCAGGTAAACAGGTGGCCTTCCGTGGGGAAATGCTTACCGTGGAAGAATTGACTCGCGATTCTTTCTCCGATGTGGATATTGCGCTCTTTGCCGCAGGGGGGGATATCTCCCGCGAGTTTGCCCCCATTGCCGGCGCCGCAGGCTGCGTGGTGGTTGATAATTCCTCCGCTTTCCGGCAGGACCCGGATGTCCCCCTCGTGGTGCCGGAAATTAACGGGGAAGCTGCGTTTAACCACCCCCGCAACATCATTGCTAACCCTAACTGCACCACCATCATTACGCTGATGGCGCTGTACCCCATCCACCTCAAATACGGGCTTAAAACCGTGATTGCCAGTAGTTATCAGGCTGTTTCCGGCAGCGGACAGCATGGCATTACGGAGCTTGAAAACCAAGTGCGTGCCTTGGTGGATGGGCACCCGGTGGAAGTTTCCACTTACCCCCGCCAGATTGCTTTCAACGTACTTCCGCAAATTGATAAGTTTGCCGATAACGGCTACACGAAAGAGGAGCTGAAGATGCTTAACGAAGGCCGCAAAATCATGAACCTGCCGGAGCTGAATGTAACCTGCACCTGCGTGCGTGTTCCCGTGTACCGCAGTCATTCCATCTCCTGCATCGCCCAGTTTGAGAAGCCCGTGGATGTAGAAGGCGCCCGTGCTTGCTTTGCCGGCATGCCCGGCGTAGAGCTGATGGATGACCCCGCTGCCGGCCTCTGGCCCACTCCGCTGGATTCCACCAATGGGGATACCTGTTATGTGGGTCGCATCCGCAAGGATATTGCCGTGGAAAATGCTCTTAACCTCTGGGTGGTGGGCGACCAAGTCCGCAAGGGCGCAGCGCTCAATGCTGTGCAAATTGCGGAGCTGCTCGTTAAGGAGAAGTAAAAATCGATTCTGCCATGGACATTAAGGAACTCATCCGCATATCGGTCGAGAAGGTGGAAGCCCGTATGAATGAGCTGCTGCCCGGGGAGGATATACCCCCGACCACGCTGCATAAAGCTATGCGTTACAGCATTTTCGCCGGCGGTAAACGCATACGCCCCCTCCTGTGCCTGGAGGCGGCTAAAGCCTGCGGCGGCACCGGGGAGGAAGCTCTCAATGCCGCTTGCGCTTTGGAAATGCTGCATACATACACGCTTATCCACGATGACCTCCCCTGCATGGATAACGACGATTTGCGCCGTGGCCGCCCCACAAACCACAAGGTTTTCGGCGAGGGCGTGGCGGTGCTGGCCGGAGACGCCTTGCTGACGGAGGCTTTCGGCGTACTGGCGCGCGTGCCGGGCAATGCCCGTTACTCCGCTTGCGATTATGTGACGGAGCTGGCCTACCGTACCGGGAGCCTGCACCTTGTGGGCGGGCAAGTACTGGATTTGGAAGGGGAAGGGCGCGCGCTGAATGTGGACGAGTTGCGGGCTATTCACCATGGTAAAACCTCCGCCCTCATCATTGCTTCCGTTCGTTTGGGCGGAATGGCTGCCGGGTGTTCCCCGGAGCAGCTGGAGGCTCTTACCGTTTACGGCCGTACCTTGGGACTGGCGTTCCAGATTATTGATGATATTTTGGATGTTACCTCCTCTCCGGAGGTGCTGGGCAAGAGCATCGGTAAGGATGCCCGGGTGCAAAAAGCCACATACCCGGCCTTGGTGGGTATCGACAATGCCCGCGCGGAAGCCCGCGAGCTGACGGCTGCTGCTCGTGCTGCTTTGGATGTGTTCTCCGCCCGCCGCCGCGAGAACCTCCTTGCCATTAGTGATTATCTCCTCAAGCGAGATTACTGATTCGCCATCGTATTATTGCTGATAACGAAACATCCGCCTCTTCCGAAAAGGAAGAGGCGGATGGCGTTTAGGTTGCAGTTCCGTGCCGTTAGGCTCTCCGGCGGCGCGCGGCAATAGCAGCCAGTGCGAGCAAGCTCAGCGTGGTACCGGCCGGTTCCGGCACCATGGTGATGGCGAGCATACCGTCACCTCCAGCACTGCAGCTGAAGGTGAGTACGTAATTATTGCTCGTCAGATTAGTGAAGTAGATACTGGCCAGCATATTGTCTTTTGTGCTGAGTTCTCCCGGTTGGTAGGTGTAGCTTTGCGTCCCATCGTTTAAGATAAGGTGATCCACACTGGTGAACAAGGTGGTGCTGTCTCCCAGGCTCATGGTTTGCACTCGTCCCAGCAGTTCTTCTCCCAGCAAGCCTCCGGCAGTCAGCGTTACATCGCTTCCCATGGTAAGCCCGCCCTCTGCCACCTGAAGCGTGGCGCCTGCGGCCATCGTCAGGTTAGCGTTCAGGTGGGCATTGGCACCAAAACCGGCAGTACCTCGCACCGTCACATCGGCTTCTGCGCTGGCCGTCTCCGTACTCCCGGTGTAGAAACTTACCGTTAATCCGGCGGCGGCTTCCAGATTTTGCAAATCCACACTGGAAAGATTCAGCACGGCAATCTCTCCCGCCGTTGCATGCACCCCGCTCAGGGTGTTACCGCTGTTATCAACGGTGAGCTTCATCTTCTTAGTGTTTTCCACGGAGGAGTTGGTCAACTTATTGCTCAGCGTGGCATTATTGCTGGAATCATACTTTAGGTGTCCATCGGTCAGCTCGAAATTGCTGTCGTTCACACTGTATTCTCCGTCACCGTCATTGCATACGAGTCGGGCTTCTTTGGCACCTTCTCGGGCGGAGAAGATGACTCCACTTTGCGTGGAGGTAAGGCTGGCGCCCTCCGCCAGAGCAATGGCTGAATTGCTGCAACCCAAGATACTGCCCGTAACTTTCAGAGCAACATTCTCTGCCAATTTGAACGTACCTTTGCAGCTCTTGCTCAGAGAGGTATCGAGCGTGCCTACCTCATTTTGCCCATCCGTGTAGCTCAATGTCAGCGTGCCGTCCTGGGCTTGAATTGTGCCGAGAGCCACCTGAGAACTAATCGTCATGTTTCCCGTGCCCGTCTTATGGAGAATACCGAGAGCCGAGGTGTTATCCGCATGCATTCTGCCGCTTACGTTTACGCTGGCTCCCTCCGCCACGTTGAACGTAAGGGTGCGGCTGTTGCCATAGCGCAGGCGCATATTGGCCGAAATGGTGTTTTCTCCGCTTTCTACATTAATGGTGGCGTTTTGGTTGAAGTCCATTGCCGCCGTATAGACGGTGCCGGAATAACTAGCACCGGCTCCGGAAAGCGTGGCTCCGTTCTTCAACGTGATATTCCAGCCTTGAATGGTTTGGCGTGTGGTGCCGAAATCAATCGTACCACCGTCTACCACAATGTTCTTCCCGGCATTATAATCCAATACATCCGCCCCACTGCCGGAGAATGTCAGTTTGCCGCCGGAGCTAATGTTGATATCGCCTTGAAGCTGCTGAGAGTTATTTCCCCCGATAGTGACGGAGCTGCCGACTTCGGAGATGGATATGTTGCCGATGCTGTTTCCTGTGGTTGTGCTGCCGGCAATGGTGAGAGTACTTGCGCTTACCGTTAAGCTATCCAGATTCGTGGCTCCGTTCATGGTGGTGGAAACATCTTTTACCGCCTGCGTAAAGGCGGTTAAATCCACCTTACCATTAAATGTAAGGCTGCCACCGCCTCGGCGTTCATAGGTGCCATTGCCCGTTACACTGCCATTGATAGTCAGCGTAGCGTTGTTATTCTGGTGTACCTGTGTGGTGCCATCCAGTATAAGGTCTTTTTCCAGAGTAACCGAGCTGCCGTTATTGAGCTGGAAATTCACCCCTTCGTTCAAATGAAGGGTGTTTCCATATGTGCTGCCGTTAATGGTGAAATTACCGCTTTGCACATAGGTTTTACCTTCGAAATCCGCATCTACGGCAAGTGTGTTGCTATAAGCTGCGGTAAGGTTAACCTTCAGAGTACCTGTGCCACTCAAATCTTGCAACTCCACCTTTCCACTGCGCGTGCCGGAGAGCTTGAGCGTACCGGATTCCTCAATAATGATCTCTCCCTCACCCGCCGAGTATGAACTCGCCGTTGTTGTGTTTCGGATGTGGAGCTTGGCATTGCTTATATTGAGGTTTTGAGCTGTCAGCTCACTGCCGGAAATGTTGTAATCCGTATTGTCGGGCAGTAGCAAGTTGCCAATGCTTACATTTTCCGTAAGCTCTATATCGTGGCTTCCCTGCGAATTAATGAATACATATGTGGTGTTCTGCTGGGCATCCACGGCGCTGCCGTCCCAAACGGCGTACCCCGTATTCATGCCCAGCGCAAGGCTGAGTCCCGTGTCCGAAGCCGTAAGGGTAGCATTCAGATATTCCGGCATATTGGCGGTTACTGTTTGCCCGCTCCAATCGCCGTTGCTCAGCTGGTAAACTTTGCTAATATCCAGTGTGGAAGCATTGGTGAATTCGATGCTGTGTGTGTTTACACCTTCTGCGAAGCTAATTCCTGTTTCCAGTGAAAGCGTTGCTGTATCCGTGTTCATTCCCGAAGCATCGAAGGATAACTGTCCGCCATTGAGAACGAGCGCCGATTTCAGCACGGCAGGGCTGCCGGAATCCCCGGCGAGGATGCTCAGCTTTTGCCCCTCATTCAGGCTGATACTGTCTCCCAGCTGCAAGGAAGCCCCCTGAGCAATGCTAAGGTCGCCGTGGAGGGTGGGATTGCTCGTGAAGAGCAGGCTGCCTTTCAATGCAGCAACATCATGCACCACTATAGAGCTGCCGCTGAATGTTTGGCTGCCACTGCCATTCATGGTGATATTCAGACCATTAGAGGCATCGCCTGCGATGCTGCCGGCATGGGTGTAAGAGCCGTCCCCGGTAAGGGTGAGAGAGTACAGCCCGGCTGCGGTGACTGCATATCCGCTGTTTTGGGCAGCTCCGGTGTAGATTGCCGAGTGAGCATTGCCTTGAATACCCGCTACCTCGGCGTTTGCTGTGTTAATCGCCAAGCCGGAGAGGTTGGAGGCATTATTGCCATCCAGCTGTACCTCCATGTAAGTGGAGGCCTTGTTGTGAGCCAGCTCCAGTGTTTGGATCATTCCCTCTGTGTTGTTGTTATCTACGAGCAGTGTTCCGTGGAAGGAGTTTTCTCCGCTGAGCAGCATGTGGCTATTTCTCGTCTGGGAAACATACCATGTATCTGCTTTCCAATGGATGCTGCCCTCGCCGATGAGCTGGCGAATATTCCAGTGGTTGCTCCATCCGTTTCCGTTATTCTCATTGATGGTGAGCGTTTTACCGGAGACAATTTCTATGCAATTGAAATCATAGAAGGGGTGGGCCGTGTAGTTGTTGGGCGAGGCGTTAATCGTTGTGTTGTCGCTGCTGATTCGAACTGTACCCCCGATGTGCAGCGTAACTCCCGCAATTGTTTGGATTCCCGTGTCGCGGTTGTGGGAGAGGTTGAGTGTGCTGCATTGAATATCCATCACGCCGCCGCTGCTGTTGATGTAGCCATTCAACCTATCGTCCGGATTAATGGTGTTAATGGTTACTGTGGAGCCGGCTAAAACGAGCGTGGCGCCTTCTGCGGCTCCGATTTGCCCGTTCACGGTAAGGTTTCCCGTGCCCGCAGAGAGTGTGCCGGTACCTTCCGTGGCGAGAACGCTGGCCGCTGTGCCAATGGTTCCGCCATTGCCGAACATGGTGCCGCCGTTCTTCAGTTCCACCTTGTCTTGCAGGGTTTGGAGGTTAAGCCTCATAATGCCGCCCTCGGCGATGGTGGCTGCATTTTCCGCATCGAGGCGTCCTCCCGTGCGCAATTGTAGTGTGGCACCGTTTTGTACCGTGAGTTGCTCGTAATTTAGCATGCCGTTCAACTCGATATCCCCTTCCGCTACCAAATTGCGTGCCGTCAGAGTACTGCCTGTGGTGATGTTGAGCTTGACCCCGGATGCTGTTTGCAGCGTGTCCGCATCGGCAGCAACAGTGCCGGAAATTTGTGCCCCTTGAGTAAGAGTCACATCGTTGCCTTTCAGTGTACTGCCTTCGGTGAAGTTGAGATATCCTGCAAGGCTTTGTTGCTCACCTATGGCTTGTAGCGTGCCGCCGGAAAGGATGTTAACCGTAAGCCCTGAAAGTTCTTGTCCTTTGGCTACGGAAAGAGCCATGCTGCCACCGGTACTGCCCACACTGATGGCTCCTGTGTAGCCGCTGATGTTGTTGAGAACAACGGTTCCTCCATTGTAGCCGCGTCCGTCGATATTCAGCCGGGTGTTGCCACTGAGGGTGGATTGGACAATAAGAGTGCCTTCTCCCGTCAGATTGTGGATATTGAGCGTGTCTTCCGCACGACCGTACTCCACCGTTTTGCCGGCAAGTGCGCCCATGGCGGAGATGCCGGAGTGCCCGCTAAAGTCCACTGTGGATTCCTGCGCTTGGGTGAGCAGAAGTACACCCTCAGAATCCGCATCGACAAGGCTAAGGGCTGTATTGCCGTTTGCCTGAAGTACCGCAATAGCACCGCCGGCATTTACCTGCCATAAATGCCGGGTGAGGTCTCCGGCTGCGGCCACATCGTCCAAAATAAGCGTACCATTCGTTATAGTCTTGCTGCCGGAGAAGGTGTTGGTGCCGCTAAGCGTAAGGCTGCCGCGAGCCGTATCCGCCGTCATGCCTCCGGTGCCGGAGATGTTGCCTTCGTAGGTAGTGTTGGCCGTGGTGCCTTCGCTGAATTGTACAGCCAGTGTGCCTCCATTCAGAATAGTGTCCCCCTTGTGCCCGTAGTAATCCCGGATGGCGTAAGTATCCTCCAAACGCTCAAAACCTTCGATGTATTCCATTTGGTGGCGCACGCCCTCCTGCATGGTGTAGGTGCCGCCATCTGCCACGGTGATGCTACCAATCAACCGAGCATGGCTGCCCAGCGTAAAGTTAGCACCTTGGTCTACTGCTACATTCATGGCTGCATCTGCATAGTGCCAGTCATCCTCATGGAAATAGCGACCATCAGTGGCGGAAAGGTCGGAGCCCAGCGCATGGATGGTGTTGGAACCGCAGAGGATTACACTTCCTTGGCTCACCAGAAGACCACTGTCGGCATGTTGCAACAGGGTGCGGATGCTATTCAGCGTCCATGTGCCGCCGCCCTCGTATACAATTTTGAGGCTGCTATTGGCGGAATCGGCAAAAGAGCCGAGCCAAGAGGTGCTGCCGCCCTCGGTATAGCGCAGGGTGGAGGCACCGGAGTAGTTGGCAATAAGGGCATCCTCCGTCAGCGCATGGATGGTGAAACGGTTTTCTCCATCCGTGCTGCTTTGCCATTCCATGTCGTTGCCATTCATATCCAGCGTGGCACCGCCGAAACCGAAAGTGAAATCGCGGGCAATTTGTCCCACGCCGCCTTGCAGCACCACAGTGCTGCCGTTATTAGCCAGCACATTATAGGCGGCATAGCCATTTTGCCGGTTGAGGAACGTGGTGCCGCTTCCGCCCAGATTGAGAAGAACGCTATTATTGCCGCTTCCCTCAATATAGAGGTTGCCTGCACCGCTCTTGCGCCACTCGCGCATATAGTCGGCAGGGTTGGTCAGTTGCAGATGCACTTCTGTATGGGCTCCGGCCAGAATGCCGGCTGAGTTGAGCAGGTAGTTTGCGCCGCTTTCCCCAGAAATCGTGTAGCTTGTTTGTTCCCCATTGGCCGAGCGGAATTCGGTGTAGCCTGCCCCTAAATCTATATCCGCTTTAAGGATGATGTTGTTTTCCTCTTGGTCGGAGGTGAATACCAAGTTCTCCGTGGGGAAAAGATCCGCTATTGGTGCCTGCACATAGCTCTGGTCATAGGCATACCAGTTTTGTGTGTCCTTTAATTCACTCAAATCGGCCCATGTGTTAACGCCGCTGGCAAGCCCATTGTATTGTATCTTCTGCCCGGCGGCGTTGGTCAGCACGTTGCCCTGTGCATCTGTCACTTCTCCGTAATGGATGGTGGTGTTGTAATCTCCATCGCTCAGGGTATTGCCTTCGTTGTTAATGGCATTCAGATATACTAAGCTATGGCTGCTCATATCCACATGCTCGTTGTAGCTATCCACCACTTGCTGGTCGAATGTGGTGTTGGATGCAATGACTGTATAGCGCGTGCCGGAGTCTCCTCCATAGTTGCTGCCGATGTATTTGTAGCATCCGTCATCCTCGTCCCATACATATTGAGGGGCTCCGGAATCCCCTTTTTGGCTAATCCAGGGAAGGGGATAGTTGTCATTAATTCCCGCCGCACTATAATCCACTTGGTGGGCAATGGTAATCGATGTGCCTAAAATAGTGGAACCCTGTTTCCACCCGCTTGTAATGCCACCGGTAACATAGGAGCCGGAGCCTGCTAGTTCACTTCCCGCATTAGAGTGGTTGGCTTGGTACAAACGCCCGGAACCTGCATGGAAATAGATAAGCCCATCCAGACCTTTGTTGACGGTGTCATACAACTCCGCCGGGCTCACATCCGTAATCAATTTGCTGAGCCGGGTAACCTTGTGATCCGTTTGGTATAAGCTCCCAGCGCTGCTGGGGGAACTCGGATCCACCACGGTGCTGAAGGTGGCATTACCGCTAATCTCAATGGCTTGGTATTTTAGCGCATGTTCCGAGCCAATGCCGGCATACTGACTGGTGAAATTGGAGCTGATGGCAACGTTATGCTTCACTGTAGCCGTGCAGTTATAGGAGATGGCAGCAGCTTGGGCTCGGCTATAAGCAGAGCTGAAATCAATCATCGGCAGGGAAATGGTACGATCCTCCTGCCCGCCTGTATAGGTCAGCACAATGCCTCCATTGTTAAGATGCTGCAAGAGCGCATTTGTGACCCCCACTTGGAAACGCCCGGCATTTTGCCCGAAATCGGCATAGGTGATGAGGCTGGCGTCCTGATGCAGCACTGAAGCGTATACCGTATTGCTGAGGCTGCCTAGCAGAAGAATAAGAAGACTTTTGCGCAGAGAAAGAGGAAGATGCAGTTTCATAACGGGATAAGATGGGATTCTCCCAAACTCTATCCTGCCATTTTACACTTTTCTTTCAGGATGTACAGAAGATTTTGTCTAATTTGTGCGTGGAAAATCAACGTTGGGGGGTAGGGGGTGTGGGTGGTGCTTGCAGCGCTTGCTGAATCTCCGGCTCCTGTGTAAGTTTGAGAGCCTCCGGTGCGCTCTCCGGATTCGCCTTCATGAGTGCCTTAACCGTATCTGTGTGTCCGGCTGCTGCTGCCTGCATAAGCGGGGTCCACTTGTTTTTATCCCGCACGGAAGGATTGGCTCCTGCGGACAGCAGCAGCTCCACAATTTCCGTGTGTCCGCTCACTGCGGCAATGGCCAGCGGAGTCCAGCCCTCGGTACTGCGCGGATCCCGCCGCGCTCCCGCCTCCAGCAGAGTCTGCACAGTTTGCTTATCATCACTCATGGCGGCGTAGGAAAGGGGGGTGTCGTGGTCGCGGCTTGGAGTTTCCGTGGAAGCTCCTGCTGCCAGTAATGCCTGCACCGCATCTGCCTCTCCGGCCTCTGCGGCATGGGAAAGCGGCGTTCTTCCTTTGCGGTCTCGGGCTTCTTTATTTGCGCCTGCTGCAAGGAGAAGCTGAATGGCATCCACCTCCCCATGGCGCGCAGCGTGTGCCAGCGGCGTAAGCCCGGCGGCATCCGTGCCCTCCAGCTCTGCGCGGTTAGCCAGTAGCAGCTGCATAACCTCCGCATGACCATTTGCCGCTGCTACCATAAGCGGTGTGGCTCCATATTCATCCGTCTCCCGCAGGGAAGCCCGATTATCCTTCAGAAAGGCCATTACCAGCGATGCATCCCCACGTTCCGCTGCCTCTAAAATATCCGTGGCCACGTCCTGACCCGGTGCGACACTCTGCCCACCGGGCAGAAGGAGTACAACATCCTCGTGCCCTTGGGCTCGCGCATATTCCAAAGCTGTGTTTCCCTTGTTGTCCTGCGCCAAGGGATTTGCCCCGGCTTTCAGTAGCAAATCGACCACACCGGCATGCCCATTAAACGCTGCTGTGATAAGGGGCGTATCCCCCGTACGGAGGCGGGCTTCCGTATCTGCCCCGGCGGTGAGCAGCAGTTCCACCACCTCCTCGTGCCCCTTGGCTGCGGCCAGAAGCAGCGGCGTTTCCCCGGTTTTGAGTGTCTTTTCCGTGCCGGCTCCGGCATTCAGCAAAGTCCTTGCCGTTTCGGCATCCCCCGTGGCCGCCGTGAAATGCAGCGGCGTTTCCCCGGCGTGTGTGGATTTTTCCGTATGTGCCCCGGCTGCCAGCAAAGCCTCGGCCGTTTCTGTGTGCCCTTGAGCGGCTGCAATCATGAGGGGCGTGCCGCCCTCGCGCATGCGGGCATTCTTATCCGCGCGAGCTTGCAGAAGCATCGTCACCATTTCCGTTTGCCCCATGGAAGCGGCACGCATGAGCGGAGTCCAGCCTCGTTTATCGCACGCATCCACCTTGGCGCGGTGGGCCAGTAGCATTTGGGCGGCGGTGGTATGCCCATTCTTAACCGCCAGCATGAGGGCCGTTTCCCCATCCGGAAGAGTAAGCTCCGAATCCGCGCCGGCCTGCATCAGCATTTTTACAACATCCGTATGCCCATTGAATGCGGCATACATAAGTGCCGTGGCTCCCTTCGTATTGCGACTCGAGGTGTTCGCGCCGGCTGCAAGCAGCTGCTGCACTGCCGCAGTGTGCCCATTAGTGGCTGCGGCCATGAGCGGTGTAGTCCCATCCGCATCCGTAGCATTCAGTAATGCCGGGTTCTGCCGGAGTACGGTTTGTACCTTAGCTGCATCCCCCTGTGTGGAGGCTTGCAACAGCTCCGGAGAAAGAGCTGCAGGAGGCGTGGCCAGCACTGCACCGCTGAGCAGCACTCCTGCTGCCAGCATGCTGGATGTACGGATGTGGTGAATTCGGCGTCTCATGATGTGTAGAAACGATGCGTTGCAGTCTCTTCAACAGCACGGCATATGCCGCCCCTCCGAGGCTTCTTTTATCATAGTTCATCCCTGCGTTCCTTGCAAGATAAAAGTGTGAGCTTGTCTTACCAAGAATGCCGACGCCCCCCAAAAAAGCCGCAGCCCCTTGCGGAGCTGCGGCGGAAATTGCCCTTGGGGGGATTCCCCACGTTATTTTAATGGCGACGACGGCGGGCTGCCATGGCGGCCAGTGCCAGCAGGCTCAGCGTGGCCGTGGCTGGCTCCGGCACCAGAATGGTGGTTACAGAACCATCGGCGTTGATGCTAAGCTCCACGCGTACTTCCTCGCCATCGGCGGTGGTAACAGTGGCGCCCACGCTGTCCAAACCGCTCACATTACCGGCATTGGTGAAGAGCGATTCCACGCCCACGAAGTCCTCCAAAGCGGTATCCGTGAGGGTGATGGCGATATTGCCGCCTGTGAAGGCAAATTCGTTCCCGCTCAGGTCGATGGAGGCCCCGTCGGCAAAGATGAAGTCTGCGTTCGTCATCTCGATATCACCCGTTACAGTGATGTCGCCCTGAACTTCGAACACACCCCCCGTAGCGGTGAGCCCGGCCATGGTGCTGCCGTCTACCGCAATGTAAGAGCCGCCATCCATCACGATGTCCTTCTCGATGATGGAGTTGTTCACCAGCTCACCACCTTCGGTGATGGTGATGACGGTGGAGCTGCTGTCGGTGCTGAAGGTGCTCACGCCGGAAATAGTGCCGTTATTCACCACTTGACCGCCATTCACCTTCAGCGTGCTGACGATAATATCAGCGTTGTTGGTAAGCGTACCATTGTTCACGGTAATACTTTCGGCTGCCACCAAGCCTGCATTGGTAACACTGCCGCTAATGGCTACAGATTCGGCCGTGAGTGTGGCCCCGCTGGCCACGTTAAGCCGACCGCTTCCCGTCTGGGAGATGCTGGTAGCCGTCATGCTGGCATCGGCAGTCAAATTAATTTGGCCTGCACCTGTTTGGGAGATAGAGAAAGCAGCTCCTTCGTAAGCCTTGTTCAGGTTGATGGTGCCCGTGCCGTTCTGGGTAATGGTGCTGATTTCATCGGAGGCGGTGGCATCGTCCTGATTGGTGAAGTACACGCCGTTCAGGTTGATGGTGCCGGCGCCATCCTGCGTCAGGTTGAGGGAGGGATCAATCTCGGCGGTGGCGTTGTTGGAAATCAGGTTTTCAACTACATTTGCGTAGTAGCCGTTGTAAGCCTTGATGGTGCCGAGGGTGAGCGTGGTGCCGGCGGCGCCGTTCTGCGTGATAACGCTGTCACCGTAGTCGGACAGGAAGTGGTAGGAGCCTTCGGAAACGGCCATGGTGCCGCCTGTTTGGTTAATGTTCAGCCCCCCAACGGAGAGGGATTTGCCTGCCACAGTCAGTTTGCCGGCGGTTTGGCTGATGGCGATACCATCAATATCGTACCCATCGGCTTTCACCAGTGTGCCGCTGAGGATGGTCGGGTTTTCCACCGTGAATGTACCAAAGGCGGTTACTGTGTGGGTGTCCGTGTTGGTGGCGTCGGCACCGGCGCGGCCGATGGTGACATTGCCGCCATTGACATTGAGGGCGTCTTTAATCTGCACCTGCTTGGAATCCTTGGCCGCTTCGAGGCGCATGCCTTGGTTGCCCTGCGGTGTGGCGGTGTGGATGTTGACCGTGCCGCTGTTGACGGTGAGGTTGTTCAGGTTGGCGGTGTAGCTTTGGAGTACGGCGCTGTCATTCACCACTACATTGGTGGCAATGAGACCGGTGTACTCATCCTGAGTTCCTACTAACCCTACGTTCCTGTATTGCCCGCCCAGATAGACCTTGGCGCTGTCGTTAAGCGTGAGTGTGCCGGTAATGCTGACATTCTTGGTGACAGTGTTGTTAGCATCAGAGTTGGTCAGCACCCATTCGTAAGTGGGGTTGTACCACGTTCCTCCGGTCTTTTGGTATTCGTACTGGAGTTTACCGAAAGAGGTGATAAGTTTTCCGGAGTCATCGATGGCACCCATTTGATCCGTGCCGGAGAGGGTCACATCCGTGCTGAAGGAAACGTAGTTGGAGGATGCACTGGGGAGGTTGTTTCCCCCGGTGTGAAGCCCTACTTCGTAGTTGGTGGCGTAGGTTGTGTGGGCAGCCAGAGTGGCTGTAACGCAGAGGAGAAGTGCAAAAGGCAGTTTCGGTCTCATATCTTGTTAGTTAATGTTTAGGGTAAATGTCCGACGCCCGGCTTCGGAGCCTGTGGCGAAGGGCGCGACAGTCTATCGCATTTCAAATGCGATGTACA